>JAPLKC010000037.1 GCA_026388255.1 Pseudomonadota bacterium
TTCTCTCGTTACGTATTGCGTGTTGCCCGATGATGCATTGATGTAGG
The DNA here is from genome assembly GCA_026388255.1 of Pseudomonadota bacterium. Classification (NCBI taxonomy): domain Bacteria; kingdom Pseudomonadati; phylum Pseudomonadota; species Pseudomonadota bacterium. Next base: position 48 of record JAPLKC010000037.1, read on the forward strand.
TCATGTTTCTCTCCTTTTTTTCTTACAGAAAAAACAAAGAGATAATGACCCTCTGATGGTCTAAGAATCAAGTATCATTTTGTTACGTATAGCAGGTGTTAATGGATACATTGGAGCGAAAATTGCCTTAGATTTTTTACAAAAAGGCAACAAGATAATCGGACTTGATTCGCGTTACGAGAATGTCTCCTCCTTAGCTAATAATCCCCATTTCCAATTTTTTAAAACCGATATTACTAACGCCACAACATTGCCCGATGAAGTCAGAGAGGCTGATATTCTGGTTCACTGTGCCGCACTTGTGCATAAGCAATCATCTGATTTATCGAGGGAAAATTATTTCAGGGTTAATTGTGAAGGAACAAAGAATATACTGAACTTTCTCGATAAAGGCAGGCTTAAACAGATTATTTTTCTCAGCACGGTGTCGGTATATGGAGATATATCAAACAATGTGGCTCCGGATGAAAATACGCCGACTAATCCGGAAGACTTCTATGGTGAAAGTAAATTGGCGGCGGAAAATGCAATCAGGGGGTTTTCTGAGAAATACCATATACCTTATACAATCTTCAGGTTGGTTCCCGTTTATGGGGACCTTTTTTTACTGAATATCAATAAAAGGATATATTTGCCGGGGAAGATAGCTTTTTATAAAATAGGGGCTGGGCGGCAATGTCTGTCGCTTGTTTCTGTTAATAATGTTGTTGATATTGTTGCTGCGTGCATAAATAATCCATTGTTTTTTAATGAAACTTTTATTGTGAAAGATGTGGAGGATTATTCGATTAACGGGATAATAGCAACTTTCAAAGATATGTATTCGCAAAGAGGCAAACCTGTTGTGCGGATACCATTGTGCATTCCTGAGACAGCTTTTAAGTTACTGGGTCTTGTTATGCCCGAAAAGGCTAAGTTTTATGAATATCAATTGAAGAAGATCGCCAAAGATGCTGTGTATTCAGGGGGGAAGCTTCGTTCGAGAGTTCAATTGAAATGGAACATAAAAAACACGCTGAAACAGTTGAGTAGGTGAGTAGAAAGATAAAAAAGGCAAGGCTTTTTTCACCACAGATGTAAATCTGATGAACACAGATGGATACGATATAATGATTGAGTTTGTGGACTGTATTGTGATAAACCGTCAATACAATCCACACTTCCTGCCTTTGCAGGGCAGAATAACTGACCTCTGTATACAGTAAGCCGTTCAACAATAGCACCGAAGGCGCTGATTGTTTTACCTGATTTGCCGCTCTATCCCAAATCAGGTAAAGAAAATATTCATCTGTGTTAATTTGCGAACATCTGTGGCTAAAAAAAAGAAAGGCAATGTAAGGAGTGAATAATAAGCGTATTTTCGATATTGTTGCGGCCACAATTTTATCAAGTATTCTTTGCATACCGATGCTGGTAGTGACGGTTATGGTGAAGCTAAGCTCCAGGGGGCTGGTGTTGCACTGGTCGGATAGGATAGGGATAGACAATAAAATATTTAAAATGCCAAAATTTAGAACAATGCGCATAGATACTCCTGATGTTGCTACGCACCTTTTAGAAAATCCTGATACTTACTTAACCCCTATAGGTCCTTTCCTGCGAAAGTTCAGTCTGGATGAATTTCCACAATTATGGAGTGTTTTAAAAGGCGATATGAGTTTTGTGGGGCCTCGCCCTGCTCTATATAATCAGGATGACCTTATTAAACAGAGAACAAAAAAAGGAATACATAAGATTATTCCCGGCATAACAGGATGGGCGCAGGTGAATGGCAGGGACAAACTGCCTATCCCAGTGAAAGTAGAATATGACGAATACTATTTGAAAAACAGATCGTTTTTATTTGATCTCAAGATATTATGGCTAACTTTCTATAAAGTTGTCAAAACAGAAGGGGTTAAACACTAAAATGAATTTAATGTCCCCCTCCCATGCCAAACGATTTTTATTTTTTATTTTTTTTGATATTGTATTAATTGCGTTTTCCCTCCTTTTTTCCTTCTTTTTTCATTTTGATTTTGATCTGAATGTTCCCTATCTAACCCTTATGCCGGGGGTGTTGCCTTATTTTATAGTGATTAAGCTGCTTTCCTTCGGAATATTCAGGGTATACCGGATGACTTGGAGATATGTAGGTATATTTGACCTTGTAAATATTGTCATTGCTCTTGTTGTTTCGGCAATGGTATTAATAATCCTGAGTCTGCCTATATCATCATTCTTGCACCTTAACTTATCTATTACAGGTTTCCCTAAAAGGATTATCCTTGAGGATAGTATCATTTCTGTATTTCTTATCTCAATTTTAAGAATATCGAAAAGGCTATACCTGGAAGTAATAAGGAAGAAAAGACCAACCAAAATGAGCAAAAGAACAATTATTATCGGGGCTGGAAATACTGGCGAGATGCTTATCAGGGATATGGCACGTAACAATTTTAACGAGTTTTATCCTATTGGATTTCTTGATAATGATAAGACTAAGGTAGGAACATATATACATGGAGTAAAGGTGCTCGATACAACAGATAGATTAAAAGATATTATTTCAATACATAGCGCCAATGCTTTAATAATAGCCATACCTTCTCTGAACCATACAATTCTTAAGGATATATACGATTCAGCTAAAAAATTAAACGTAGGTACCGTAAAGATTGTCCCCCGCATTTACAATTTTGATAAACCGGATATGAACCTTAAAGGGCTTGAAGATATAAGTATTGAAGACCTTATTGGGCGTCAGTCTGTTAAAATTGATTACAAAGAAATTAGGAACTTTTTAAATTACAAATCGGTCCTCATTACAGGCGCAGGGGGTTCGATAGGTGCTGAAATTGTTAGCCAGGTGTGTGCCTTTAATCCTGCCATGGTAATTCTTTTCGATATTGATGAGACAGAATTGCATAACCTCGGTCTTAAACTCAATAGACTATTTCCTCACATGTCCGGACAGGTACATTACATAACCGGCGATGTAAGGGATGAAATGAGGTTGAAAGAAGTTTTTGAGGGCTACCGGCCGCAGATTGTATTCCATGCCGCTGCATACAAACATGTGCCTATGATGGAATATAACCCGAAGGAGGCTGTGAAAGTAAATATTTTTGGCACATATAATCTTGCAAAGACGGCAGTGGAGTGTGGTGTTGAAAGATTTATCATGATTTCTACCGATAAAGCGGTGAGACCGACAAGTATCATGGGCGCGACAAAAAGAATGGCAGAGCATGTTTGTAAAGCGATGAATAATTTCGAATTTCGAATTTCTAATTTCAAATTGAAGAGCGAAACAAGAATTGAAACAAATACCGATTCACTCAACCCCTCAACCCCTCAACCCCTCAACCCCTCAACTAAATTCATATCCGTCCGGTTCGGTAATGTGCTGGGGAGCAGAGGTAGTGTGTTGCCGCTTTTTCTTGACCAGTTGAAACATGGCGGACCTCTTACGGTAACACATAAAGATATGAAAAGATATTTTATGACCATTCCAGAAGCAGTGTCTCTTGTGTTGCAGGCGTCTGGAATGGGCGAAGGAGGTGAGGTCTTTGTTCTTGATATGGGTGAACCGGTAAATATCATCGATGTAGCAGAAGAACTGATAAGGATACACGGTCTGGAACCATACAAGGATATTGATATAGAATTCACAGGCTTACGACCTGGGGAAAAGCTTTTTGAAGAGATCCTTACTGCCGAAGAAGGCACTGTTGCAAGCAAGCACGAGAAGGTTTTTATCGCAAAAAACAGTGAAAAATATTCCCTGGAGAACATCGAAGAAATCCTGAAGGAGTTCAGGGAGCTTATAGCGGAACCTTCGATCGGCAACAACGGTAAAGTAAAAGAAATACTTAAAAAATATGTGAAACATTATGAAGAACCGGAATAGTGTCCTTAAAATTCTTGGTTGGAGATATATCATAAAAAAATATCAGCCAAGACTATTTTCATATTCAATAAGGGAGGAGAAAGTATGAAAAAGAGATCAATAGTTGTTTTAATAAGCATTTTTTTCACGTTAACACTGTTTTTATCTGCTTATGCTATTGATACCGAGATTACCCGAAAGACAATGAACGGTCTCCAGGGTGTATGCGTAACGGTGGAAAATATTCAGCCGAATATCCAGAAATATGCTCAAAAAGCAGGCGTTACAAGGGAACAGATGCAGAAGGATATTGAAACAAAATTAAAATCAGCAGGCATTAAAGCACTTAACAGGGAAGAATGGCTTACCGCTCCGGGAAAGCCTATGCTTTATGTAAATGTGAATACTCACGAATATGAAAAATACTGGTATGCCTATGATATTAAGGTGGAATTACAACAGGTTGTTTCTCTTGAAATGAATCCGTCCATTAAAACTATGGCAGATACTTGGTCAACAAACATGACAGGTATAGCGAACATCGGCACCCTCAATTTAATAAGAAATAATGTGGGAGTATTATCTGAAAGGTTCATAAATGCATATAAGTCAGTAAATGGGAAAAAACAGTAAAAAACAACTTACAGTCTGGTTTCAAACTCGCAGCTTAATGAAATGGCTTTTTGAAAATGTAATGTGCAAAATGTATCAAACTTAATATAAAATCAATATAATAGCTCATAGTTTTTAATAATGTTAATATAACAGTTGTAAACACGAACAATGGGCTAATCAATACCCCCCCCGTTTTTAATCAACCACCCCAGTTTTTTCCGGCAGTAGAATCCCCTATAGTTTAATAAATCAGTTGTCAAATGCGATTACATGTTATATAAATTAACATGATCTATCTATTGCTTGCTGTTTTTTTGCTTCTCCCGCAATCTCTGACAGCAAACAATGAAATCACCGCTGCTTCTTATCTGCTTGTTGAAAAAGACACTTTTCAGGTCATATCCGGCATGGATTATCATGCAAAAATGGCGCCTGCAAGCACGACAAAAGTAATGACGGCTATCATGGCTATTGAGAAGCTTTCAGGGGAAGAGATGGTAGTGCCTGACAGTAACATGCACACAATTCCTGCGTCAAAGCTGAATCTTGTCCCGGATAGAAAATACAGAGCAATGGATCTGGTAAAAGGCGCATTGGTTAAATCTGCAAACGATGCTGCCTATGCGCTTGCCGTGCATATAGGCGGTACAGAGAGCAACTTCGCCCGCATGATGACCGAAAAAGCAGAGGAAATCGGCGCACACAACACACAGTTTAGAAATGCCTCGGGTCTTTTTGCTGATGGCCAGTATACAACCTGCTACGACCTTGCATTGATTTTCCGTTATGCTTTGTCAAATGAAACGTTCAAGGAAACATCTGCAACAAAATATTTTTTTTTCAACAAGGGCAGCCAAAATATAAAATACAAGAATCACAACAGACTTTTATTTTGTTTTGAGCCTACTATTGCCGGAAAGACAGGTTTTACAAAACTCTCAAGGCATTGTTATGTCGGTGCATTTGAGAAGGACGGGAAAGTGTATATTCTGTCCATGCTTGGCAGCAATAACCTCTGGGGTGATGTGATCCTGATATTGAAAAACCTTTTCAATGAATTGCCTTCCGATAAAGAAATAAAACTGGCAAAGGCAAGTCCGATTCTCCTTGCCTCTTATAGAGAAAACGGGGGAAACAAACAAATAAAACTAACAGCAAAGAAAAAAACGGCAGCAAAAAGTCCTGTTACCCTTACCTCTTACAAATCACAGAAAGATACGAAACCAACAGCAAAAAGAAAATTAAAAAACCACAAAAACCAGAAAAAACATAAGAATACAGCCAAAAAAGTTTAATGAAATTTAAGTATCCTGTAATAATATTCCTCATATTATTCCTTCCAATACAAATATATGCTCTGACCCTTGAGGAAGAAAGGAAATACGGACAGGAAATATATCGTGAAATAGCCAATTCCGTAACTATTAATAACGATCCCTATATCTCCATATATTTAGGCAACATAAAAGACAGTCTTGAAAACGCAACAAATTTACCGTTTCCCATAGTGCTTACCATTATAGAGTCGAATACGGTTGATGCCTTTGCCACAATCGGCGGTTATGTGTACTTGACAACCGGGCTTATCGGGATGTGCGATAAGGAAGCAGAGGTGGCCGGAGTGCTTGCACACGAGATTGCCCATATTGCAAAAAGGCATGTCGCCAAGCGTTTGGAGAAGGAAAAATATATCAATATCGGTATGTTGGCTACTCTTTTGGCAGGGATATTGATTCCTGACCCGAAAGCAAAGGAGACCATACTTGCTACCGGTAGCGCCTCTGCCATGACAATGTCACTTAAGTATTCCCGGGAAGACGAAGAAGAAGCCGACAGAGTTGGCGCTTACATTGCAGATAAAGCAGGATATGGCGCCCTTGGCACGGCTGATTTTTTAAGAAAATTGAGGTCAGGAGGGAGCGATAAAACCTTACCGCAATATCTTCTGACTCACCCCTATCATGAAGATCGGATCGTCAAAATTGAAAGCGCTTGGGCAGGAAGCAAAGTGCGGATAGACGGTGCCTTTTTCCCTTATCTGCTGGTAAGAATCAAGGTGCTTCACGGTCCTCTTACGGAAGGAATGAGGGATACATGGGTAAAGAAATACGCAAAAGATATTAACAACCCTTTAGCAATATATGGAATATCTCTTATGTACTCGCATATAGGTAATACAAATGACTCTGTCCATATTGCAAAAAGTATAAATTCGTCTTATAGAAGTCTGCTTCTCGGGGAAATCCTGGTGAATGCTCGTCAATACGAGGATGCCATTGGCGTGTTAAGGGACGAAACTTCCCCGATATCCCGTTTTTTTCTCGCAAAGGCTTATGAAGGCTATGGCGACAGGGGGATGGCGCTGAGCCTTTTTGGCGAATTATTGCAGTACGGGAGAATCTATCCGGAAATATATCACCGGTACGGTATGCTGCTGGGAAGAAGCGGCAGCCAGGCAAAGGGGTACGAATATCTTGGCCGGTATTATCTGGAGATAGGCAAACAGCAACTTGCAAGAAGCAACCTTGAAAAAGCCATAACAAAGTATGGAATTAATTCGCAAGAAGCGAAGGATATATTAAAACTCCTTGGCACGATAAAATAATAACCCTGTAAACTTAATATATTACAGGATTGTCAGCATCATTTAATCAATTGATTCCTCGCAGCCCTGCTGCGGGGAGGTTCATTTTAATTTATTGACACTTTTTAAAATTCTTTCTTATAATGACAAATCGTTTCTATGATATGATGAACATTGTTTTGCAGGAAGGATAATATGGCGAAGAAGCATTTCGGATTAATGGCGGTTTTTGTGTTTGTTTTAGGTTTTTACTGTTTAGGATTTACTGCAAACTACAAACCGGAGTATAAGATGAGCATAATTGTTGGCCCGACAGGTCCCTGGGGGGAATCTGCCGCACGGTTTGCAGATGGAGTAAAAAAAGCTACGGACGGAAGGATTAACATAAAGCCTTACTATAATGGACAACTTTTTGCCGGAAAACAGACCAATGAATTTCTTTTGATGAAACAAGGAGTTATAGACTTCGCCCTTGGCTCTACCATAAACTGGTCCCCAACTGTAAAAGAGTTGAACATCTTTTCACTCCCCTTCTTTTTCCCTGGTTACAAGGCCCTTGATACCGTTGAAAACGGAGAGGTTGGCAAACAACTTTTTAAGCTCATCGAAGAAAAAGGTGTAATTGGGCTTGGATGGTGTGAAAATGGTTTCAGAGATCTTACGAACAACAAAAGAAACATAAAAAAACCTGAGGACATTAAAGGTCTTAAGGTAAGGGTGGTAAGCTCGCCCATATTTATTGACACATTCAAAGCAATAGGGGCAAACCCTGTATCTATGAACTGGGGGGAGGCACTGAGCGCATTTCAGCAGGGAACAGTTGACGGACAGGAAAATCCTGTGGTTTCAGTTACTATTCCGAATAAGTTGTGGCAGGTTCATAAATATATAACTGTATGGAATTATGCTATCGATCCTATTATCCTTGGTGCAAGCAAACAGGCCTGGGATAGCTTTGATCAAAAGGACAGGGATGCGATTAAAACAGTTGCGGCAGAGGTGGCAAGATGGCAGAAAAAAGGTGCAAGAGAGGGGCTGGAACATAATGCAGTTTCACTTGATATTTTAAGAAAAAACGGAATGGAAGTAACGATACTCACACCCGCACAGATAAAAACTTTTAAAGATATGACTAAGCCGGTATATGAAAAATGGGAAAGGGAGATAGGCATAGAACTGGTAAAAGCTGCCGAAAAGGACATTCAGAAGGCAGCAAGGATTAGATAAAAAATGTTCAGGAAGATATATGAAAACCTGGAAGAGGCAGCAGGTGTCTTACTCCTCGGTATTATGGCAGTATTTGCCTTTTTAAATGTAATCACCCGCTATTTTATCCATTACTCTTTTGCTTCAACAGAAGAGATTGAAGTTGCCTGTCTTGTCTGGCTAACCTTACTGGGAACTGCTGCCGGATTCAGGAGGGGGATTCATCTGGGGTTCAATTTGCTCGAACTCCGTTTTCCGAGTCTGGGAAAGAAGATTCTCTTCCCTCTTGCCTCTATAATGACGATTATTACCGTTTGCATCCTGATATGGGTCAGCCTGCTTCAGATCAGAGATGAAATAGCGCTTGGAATAAGCACGGAAGCACTTGGCATCCCACAGTGGTGGTATACGCTTGCCATGCCGGTAGGCGGGATTTTAATGCTGTTTCGCATATCAGAAGCGCTGTGTAGGAACTTTAAAAAAGAGCGCCTCTGATATGGAACAGGTGGTCATATTTTTTCTAATATTTTTAATTCTTCTTGTTCTTGGCATACCTATCGCGATCTCCCTCGGCTTTACTTCTGTCCTTCTCATATGGAAATATAATCTGGGGATAGAGATCATTGCCCCTGCTTTTTATGCCAGTGCGGCAAAATTTCAACTTCTGGCACTTCCCTTCTTCATTCTTGCCGGTCTTATTTTGGAACGGTGCGGGATTTCAAAGAGGCTTATCCGCTTAGTAAGTTTGCTTGTCGGCCCGATACCCGGTGGGCTTGCAATTGTAACCATCATTGTCGGAGTAATCTTTGCAGGAATTTCCGGATCAGGTCCTGCGGATACGGCAGCCCTTGGGGTTGTATTATTCCCTGCCATGGTTGCAATGGGTTATGATAAGGGCTACGCGTCAGCGCTTATCGCAAGCACAGGTTCTCTTGCCATTGTTATACCGCCAAGTATTGCCTTTATTATCTATGGAGTCATAACAGCTACCTCTGTCCCTGCCCTCTTTGCGGCAGGGGTGATTCCAGGTGTTATTACTGCACTTTTTCTTATCGTACCATCGTATTTTATCGCCCGGAAACATGGATGGAAAGGCGAAAGGTGGGGCACATTGAAAGAAATACGGCAGGCTTTTAAGGAGGCTATATGGGGGCTATTCGCCCCTGTTTTTATCTTAAGCGGAATATACGGCGGTATTTTTACTGCAACCGAAGCAGCGGTAATGGCAATTTTTTACGGGCTCTTTGTGGGATTTGTCATATACCGGAGCCTTAACGTTAAAATTCTTTACGGTATATTCAGGGATGCCTTGCTTTCTTCGGCAGTTGTTATGTTTATTGTGGCTTTTGCAGGACTCTTTTCGTGGACCGGCTCTACACTGGGCGTGATGGACAAAACCGCTATGTCTCTCCTTTCACTTTCTTCCGACCCTTTTATCATACTCCTTCTTGTAAATATCATGCTTTTCATTGCCGGAATGCTCATGGACGCAGTCTCTATTTATTACATATTCCTGCCAATTCTCATACCGATAATGTATCATTTCAACTGGGACCCTATCTGGTTCGGGGTTGTTATGACCCTGAATCTTGCCATCGGTCAGATAACACCTCCGGTGGCCGTAAACCTGTATGTTATTGCTAATATAGCAGATCTCAGCCTTGATAAGGTTTCCAGGTCGGTTGTTCCCTTTGTTGCTACCATGCTTGTGGCACTGCTTGTAACGATATTTTTTCCATCTTTGTCAACGTACCTGCCGACTTTATTAGGACTGAAATAAGAGTGTGGGAGTAATTGAACCGTCTTCTGACAGTTCTTTACCGGAATGCTCTCCTCTTCTTTTTTCTTATGGGGTTCGGGACAAGGAGGTCAATAATATCATCCACCGTGATGACCCCTTTTATCTTCTCATCTTCGCCAATAACGGGGATTGCAATGAAGTCATATTTTGATATGATTTCTGCTATATCTTGCCGTTCAGCCTCGCTATGCACGAATTTTACATTCTGCGTCATGATATCTTCCAATTTTGCATACAGCGGGCTTGTAAGAAGTTTTTTTAACGTCAGAACGCCAAGCAGGTGGTCGTTATCGTCTACTACATAGATATAATATATAAATTCAACATCAGGTGCAAGCAGTCTGATGTTGGCCAATACCTCATCGATTGTCATATCCGGAGGAAAATCAAGAAATTCGCTTGTCATCAGGCCGCCCGCCGTATCTTCCTCGTAGCTCAACAGGTCTTTCACCTCTGTTGCTTCTTCACTTTCCATTAGCGAGAGAAGTTCTTCGGATGCCTCTTCGGGCATATCCCCCAATATATCCGCAGCTTCATCCGGGGGCATCTCTTCAAGGATGTCAGAGATCATCTCCTTATCCATCTCTTTGAAAATCTTTTCTCTTACTTCTGTTGAGACTTCGTGGAGCGCTTCTCCTGCCAGTTCTTCATCAACAGATGACAGCAATAATGTTCCTTCTTCCGGCAGAATCTCGCTCAGGATCTGTGCCAGATCTGACGGATGCATTTCACCGAGCTGTTTTCTTGCAACATTTAAGGTTAAATTCCTTAAATGAGGGTCAATAGTCTGGAGAAAATTCCAGTCGATAATATGTTCTTTAATAGGTTTTTTAAAAAGCACAAGGGCCTTCTGAATCGTCTGTCCACCGTCTATTCTCCGAAGAATCCCGTTGAGCCCCACATCAATGCCCACTATACAGACAATGCCGTCACTCTCGCCAAGTTTTAAATCGTTCACTCTTACAACCTTTGCACCGTTTACATCGAGTATTTGTTTATCGAGGATATGCCTCTTTATCAGTATATCGCCTTCCTGATACCTGTAATTTGCCAGAGGCTTTTCTGACAGGTTAAGTGTAATGACAAATCTGTTAAAGAGATGGACGTCTGTAACGGAAACCTCGAATAGCTGTTTCCTGTTCTTCAGTACCAGTTTAATCACTCCAGGAAATCTGGCTCCGGGAACAATCACAAGGTCCCAGAGCGCCCCTACCCTTTTCCCGTGCTGGTCAATAACAACCTTTTTCAGCACCTCGCTCAGATAAACATCTGTTATATAAGTCATGTTTCATTTTATCACCAAGCATTGTATATGACAACGATTTATTGAGTGATAAAGTCTGCCTCTCAAATATAAATTTCTGCAAGAACCATAAAATTTGACAGGGCAGGCTATAAATCCTGAGCCAACAGTTCAATGATCTTTGTTTCAATTACGGATATATCTATCATATCCATATCCTGTCTGAACGTCAGGAAGCGCCCCCTTGGATGCCATATAAGCGGGTTGAAATCAATAAAAATCGTAATAGAAAAAAGACCGCACATGCCTGCAAGATGAGCCATGCCGGAATCATTAGAAACGAATATACCGCCATCCTGAAAGAATTCCTTGATATCAGAGAGTTCCTGAAAAGATATTTTGTCCTTAATATCTATGTTTATGCCCAGTGATTCAAGAATACACACGTTAATATCTTTTGACTTCAATGAGTTGTAAAGCCCTATAAAGTTATCAAGAGGCCATTTTTTCTTTTGAAAGCCTCTTTCAGGGTAGAGGATCGTCCGGTATAAGGGTTTTGACTTTATTTCTTTTTTAATTGCCTCAATCCCATATTGTGCAAGTTGCGCCAGTTGGTAATCTTCAACATGAACATTGTTGGCAACATGGTTATTATTGGTTTCACCTGTGAGCTGTGAATTGTGAACAATTAACCGGTCTTCCGGATACATCTCTATAAATATAAGAGGCTCCCTCGAAAAACCCTGCCATCTTTGCCTTAAGTTTCCTTCCCTGTCTTTTCCTATAAATATGATCTGTTTATAAATGATGTCCGGACAATGACTTGAAAAAAGGTGAAGCCATTTTATCGATTCAATCCTGTGAATTTTTGCAAAATATTCGTCAAATAGTTTTAGAAATCTTGTGTATCCCAATGCTTCGATATTTCCTTCAAAATGTTTTGATAAAGAAAGGAATGTTGACTCGGAAAGGCACATATCCCCAAGTCCGCCGAGATGAATGAGGAAGGTTTTGTCGCTGTTCCCGTTTGCATCCATGTTTAAATAGTATTTTATAAACCGATATATTGTCAATACTTCCCTGGTATTGTCCGGACCAAGCTCCTTCCAACTGTTTAAGTAACGACTGCTAACTAAATTATTCAGAACGTAAAGGCTTAAAATATCGGGAGGTTTACCACAAGTAACGGGTTTTGAATTCCCCATGGATGACTGCCCGGTGTTCTTTTAAGTGGACTTTTTAAGTAATATCTCGTAATATTTAACACATCGGGGCGTAGCGCAGCATGGTTTAGCGCACCTGCTTGGGGTGCAGGAGGCCGCAGGTTCAAATCCCGTCGCCCCGATTCTATTTCTTTAAGGTGTCCCTTGCAAATTCTTTTAACAAACGATGACGGTATTCACTCGGAGGGGCTTGCATTGCTGAGGGAATGTCTGTTGAAGCAACACGATGTGTATGTTATGGCGCCTGAGAAGGAAAGAACATGCGTCGGACATGCGATCACTCTCCATAAGCCTTTACGTGTGAAGGATTTAGGGGACAGGGTGTTTGCTTCAAATGGAACGCCTGTTGATTGCGTCCTGCTTGGACTAAAGACGCTGTTCTCTCAACCACCTGATTTTATTATATCCGGAATCAACAAGGGCCCCAATATGGGTCAGGATATTAATTATTCCGGAACTGTTGCAGCAGCGAGAGAAGGAGCTTTTCTGGGCATACCTTCTATGGCTGTTTCAATTAATGCAAGAAAAGATTATCGCTTTGCCGATGCAGCTAAAATTACCGAAGATATTATCGGCATGATGAAGGGTAGTACCTGCCTTGCCCGGACATTTTTAAATATTAATATCCCCAATATATCCTATGAAAATATAAAAGATTTTATGGTGACAAGGCTCGGGAAAAGGGTTTATAATGATGCTATAGTTGAAAGAATTGACCCGAGGGGCGGGAGATATTACTGGATAGGCGGGAATAGCCACAGCTTTGATTTGATTGAAGGCACCGATTTTTATGCAGTAGAAAACGGTTATGCATCGATTACACCAATAGATGTGGATACAATAAGTGACGGCTCAATAAATATATTAAAACAATATTTAGACAGTAAAAGCTTGGAGCGATGTTCAAAGTAAGAACTAAGAGTTATTGCAAAATTCACGAATGAACTGAGTTTGGCTATGAAATTTTATATTGAAACATTAGGTTGTCAGATGAATGAGCATGATTCGGAGAAAATGGCACATCTTCTCCGAATTGCCGGTTACGAGCATATTGATAACGCTCAAGAGGCGGATATTGTTATCGTTAATACATGTTGTGTCCGGGAAAAAGCCGAGCAGAAGTTCTATAGTCTTATGGGCAGGCTGAAGAGGATTAAAGCTATGAAGGGGACAATTCTGGGGGTGACCGGCTGCATTGCTCAGATGGAAAAAGAATCTATCTCCGACAGACTCCCTTTTATAGATTTTTCTCTGGGCACTTCCAGCATTCATAAAGTTCAGGAAGCCATTGAACATGCCTCAAAAAAAACCAGATTCCTTGAATTTTCCGAAAACGGGTGCGGCAATACCATGTTTGCAGGGCCGGAAAATGTAAATGGAGGGATTAAAAAATTTATTACTATTATGAAAGGATGCAACAACTTTTGCAGCTACTGTATCGTACCATATGTAAGGGGCAGGGAGGCAAGCAGGGACAGTACGGGTATCCTGAAAGAAATCTATGAGCTGGCAAAAAAAGGTATTAGGGATGTGACACTTCTCGGCCAGAACGTTAACTCTTACAACATTGGAACGGATGGAATCTCCTTTCCTGAACTGCTGCAAGCTATAAACAGGATAGAGGGAATTGAGAGGATCAGGTTTGTTACTTCTCACCCGAAAGATTTGTCTGACAAACTTATTGACTGCTTCGGAAGTATCGAGAAATTATGTGAGCAGATTCACCTGCCCTTTCAGTCAGGCTCCGACAAGGTCTTAAAGCTGATGAACAGAGGTTACACGGTCGATGAATACAAAGAAAAGATACGTCGGCTGAGAAACAGGTATCATGATATCGCCATTACAGGGGATTGCATCGTTGGCTTCCCAGGGGAGGGTGAGAAGGCCTTCGAGGAGACCATGCAAATGATAAAAGATATTGAATTTGACAGTATATTCTCTTTTGCTTATTCTCCGAGAAAATATACTTCCGCCTCAACCCTGCCGGATGAGGTGCCCAGAGATATAGCACAAAAAAGACTGAAGCACTTGCAGGAAGCCCAGAAGGCAATAACATTAAAAAAGAACAGGACAATCGAGGGCAGCATTTTAGAGGTTTTGGTCGAAGGCTTGAGCAAGAATTCAAATGAAGACCTTATGGGAAGGACAAGAACAAACAAGATTGTCAATTTTGCAGGCAATGAAGATATGATTGGGAAGTTGGTGCATGTGAAAATAGTAAAAGGTTATGCAAATTCTCTGAAAGGGGAACTTGAAAAAGCAGGTGACAGGAAATATAGTGCCATATAACCCTGGCGACTGTATTGCGGAGGTATGAATGTTAAAAGAAATGAAGGTTGCAGGCATTACTGTAGACCCCTTTACCAACACTCCGATTGTGCTTCTTAAAGACGTGGATGAAAAGGATGTTCTTCCTATCTGGATCGGCCTGCTTGAGGCTTCGAGCATTGCTACGGCGCTGGAAAACATAAATACGCCAAGGCCTATGACTCATGACCTTTTAAAGAATATACTCGACCATCTGGGTGTTAGGGTTATCAGGATCGAGGTGAATGACCTTAAGGATAACACGTATTATGCATTATTGTATCTCGATGTAGATAATAAAAGACTTGTTGTTGATTCAAGACCGAGTGATGCCATAGCAATCGCCTTAAGAACCGGGGCGCCGATATTTGTTGAAGAGACTGTTATAAAAAAATCGGCTAAAATTGACCTCTCCGGAAAGGGCGACAAGGTGGTTACCGATGTAAACGAGTGGGAAGAGATACTCGAAAACCTCTCACCCGATGATTTTGGTAAATACAAGATGTAATTATGGTTATCCGGTTTCTTTTGCCTGCCCTGCAAAAGAAAAAAAGGAATGGAGAGAAGATAAATGATAGATTTACATACTCACTCATTATTAAGCGATGGTGAACTGCTCCCCGCAGAACTTGCGAGAAGGGCAAAAGTCATAGGTTACAAAACCATAGGAATATCCGATCATGTTGATCATACCAATATAGAGACTGTTATCCGCTCCATACTGAAGCTGAGCGAGAAAATTACCTATCATGAAGGCATAACAATTCTTCCCGGAGTAGAGATTACCCATGTTCCCAAAGGACTTATTAAGGAATTGATTGGGTTTGCCCGGAAACTGGGTATATTCTATGTGGTTGTTCACGGAGAAACCATCGCAGAGCCGGTAGAAGAAGGGACAAACAGGGCGGCAATCGAAGGCGGGGCCGATATAATAGCGCACCCGGGTCTTATTAAAGAGGCAGATGCTGCATTTGCACAGGAAAAAGGAGTTCTCCTTGAAATCACCAGCAGAAAAGGACATTCCCTTGCAAACGGTCATGTGGCATTAATGGCAAAGAAAGCAGGCGCAAAGCTGGTATTTAATACGGATTCCCACAGCCCCTCTGATCTGGCAACCGAATATGGGGCTAAAAGGATAATCATGGGCGCAGGGCTTTTTGAGGAAGATTTTTATATAATGCAAAAGAATGCTGAAGAACTTGTAAGAAAGGTCCTTAAGCAATAAAGAATTAATGAAAGCAGAAAATGGAAAAATGAACTGTGAGCAAAAATGAAACTCTCAATTGATAAAAATATACAGGAAATACCTTTTTATCCGAAGGCCATGAAATACGGTCTTGACGATGAATGGATAAAATTGGCATCCAACGAAAACCCCTTTCCGCCATCACAAAAGGCGCTTTCTGTTATGATCGAAGCAATGACATCCGTAAACAGATATCCCGGCAGTGAATTTGAATTAAAAACAGCAATTTCGGACAAATACAATGTAAAGCCGGAGCAGGTTGTGCTTGGAGACGGTTCTGACGAGCTTATAGAGCTGGTATTAAAGGCAATGAAGTATGAAGTGAAAAACAAGGTCATTATTTCAGAGCCCTCATTTGCATTTTATGCCATTGCGTCAAAGATATATGGATACGAAACATGCAAGGTTCCCGTTACAAATATGACAGTCAACCTCGACCATATAAAAGAA
Organism: Pseudomonadota bacterium; assembly: GCA_026388255.1. Classification (NCBI taxonomy): domain Bacteria; kingdom Pseudomonadati; phylum Pseudomonadota; species Pseudomonadota bacterium. The sequence goes on from JAPLKC010000037.1 coordinate 16,594, forward strand.
GCCATCGATGACAGAACACGGGTAATATTCTTAAACAACCCCCTGAACCCAACCGGTACGATTTTCGAGGATGATGCGTTTAAAGCCTTTTTACAGGAACTGCCGCCGGATGTACTTATCGTTGTTGATGAAGCCTATGCAGAGTTTTCGGAAAGCAGGACTTTTCCTGATACTTTTCAATATATTAACGATTATCCGGTTTTGATTTTAAGGACATTCTCAAAGGCGTATGCCCTTGCAGGTCTAAGGGTCGGTTATGGAATCGGTGAAGCATCCCTGGTATCCTTTCTTGAAAGAACACGGCAGCCCTTCAGCGTTAATACAATAGCTCTTGCAGGTGCGAAAGCGGCCATAGAGGATGTAGCTTATCTGGAGAAGGTGCTGGAGAACAACAGGGAAGGAAAGGAGTTTTTCTATAATGCCTTTAAAGAGTTATCTATAGAGTATGTCCTGACAGAGTCGAATTTTATCCTCTTCAAGTGTAGGAAGGATGCTGAAGCATTAATAAAAAGGCTCTTTGAAGAAAAAATCCTGGCAAGATGGATGGGGGCCTATGGGCTGCCTGATTATATCAGGGTATCAATCGGAAAAATGGAGGAAAATATAAGGTTTATAGAAACACTTGAAAGGATGTTGTAGCACATAGCAAATGCAGCTTATGACTCGTAGTTCATGGCAAATGTTTTTCTATGAACTATTCACCGGGTTGAACAAGGGCTTGCAAAAAATCATATTCGTAAAACACTTTTACAGGAAGAAGGGAATATCTTAGCAAATGAAGAAAAACCTGATTATTACAATTGACGGCCCCAGCGGCGCCGGCAAAAGTACGGTTGCCAGAATGGTCGCACATGCACTCGGGTATAGGTACATTGATACCGGGGCTATGTACCGGGGAGTGGCCTATGCCTTTAAAGCACTGCGTGCTATGCACAATGTGCAGGGTGATTATACCGGCATGGAACAGTTCCTCAAAAACCTTGATATAAGATTTGAGTTCGGAGATAAAGCAACTGTTTTTCTGGACGGGGAAGATATTTCCGAAAAAATCCGTGATCCTGAAATATCTCTTCTCGCATCAAAGCTTTCTCAAAACAGAAGTGTAAGGGAATATCTTACTGTCAGACAGAGGGAAACAGGTAAAAACGGCGGGGTTGTACTTGAAGGTAGAGATACGGGCAGCGTTGTGTTTCCTGATGCCCATTTAAAGTTCTACCTTGATGCCAACCAGGACGAAAGGGCAAAGAGAAGGCACCTTGAATTATCTTTAAAGGGTATATTGTCCGGGCGATCTGTCGTTAAAGAGGAGATGCAAAAGAGGGACAGGGACGATTCTGAAAGGGATATTGCCCCGCTTATTATACCGGAACATGCCGTATATATTGATACAAGCGAACTGGATGTGCAAGGGGTTGTTGACGGCATGCTGAATGTTATCTTTGAGTCGGAGGTCTGATGGAGGTCTTGAAGACAGAGCACCCGGGTTTCTGTTTCGGGGTACGCCGGGCAATAAATATTGTTTTACAGGAAAGGGAAAAAACTAAAGGCAGGATATTTACGATAGGCCCGATCATTCATAACCCGCAGATGGTCGAAGCACTGAGGCATAGAGGAATTATCCCTGTGGACAACGCCTCCGAGATAGAGGACGGAACTGTTATATTCCGTACGCACGGGATCAAAGAAGAAGAAGAAGAAGATATCAAGCTGAAAGGACTGAAATGCATAGACGCAACCTGTCCTTTTGTAAAGAGGGTAAGAAAAAAGGCTATTTTCCTCCAAAAAAACGGTTATAAAGTAGTAATTGCAGGAGATGAAAACCACCCTGAAGTTAAAAGTGTATTGAGTTATTTACATAATGATGGTATTGTATTGCAAAAACCAGCCCTTATAATGTCAAAAAAGGTTGGTGTGGTAAGTCAGACAACGCTGGATAAAGACACCTTTTTTAATATAGTTTGCGGGCTTATTGATGGAGTTGAAGAATTGAGGGTCTATAACACAATTTGCGAGAGCACCGGTATCAGACAGAGGGAGGTTGCTATGCTTTCATCAATGGTAGATGCCATGCTGATTGTGGGTGGAAAGAATAGTTCAAATACAACAAAACTTTACAACATCGCAAAAAATATACAGCCCAATACATATCACATAGAAACAGAAACGGATATTAAACCTGAATGGCTTTCAGGTCTGAACAAAATCGGGGTAACAGGGGGTGCATCTACCCCCGATAACATATTAGATAGTGTGGAGAGGTATGTAAAAAAACTTTAGGGGGCATCATGGTAGATACAGGTGATACCGCAGCACAAAAAGAAAAGACACCAGAAGAAATGAGGGAACTTTATGAAAACTCAATGAAAAGCCTGCAGGATGGTAATATCCTTAAAGGCAGGGTCATTAACATAAACGGTGATTCGGTGATTGTTGACGTTGGCTTGAAATCCGAAGGAAAACTCTCTATTGATGAATTTATTGACAGATCGGGAGCGCATAATGTCAATATTGAAGACGAGGTTGAGGTAATGATAGTAGGCAGGGAAATGGGATTTGGCCTGCTTCTGCTTTCAAAACAAAGAGCAGATATTATCAGAACATGGGAAAGGGTAAACAGGGCAGCTGAAGATGGTACTCCCATGGAAGGAGACATTGCATCAGAAGTTAAGGGTGGTTTTTTAGTGGATATCGGGGTGAATGCCTTTCTCCCGATATCTCAAGTGGATATTAAGCCTGTAAAGAACCCTGCTTCCTTTGTGGGGAGGCATTTAAAATTCAAGGTCATCAAGTTAAACCAGCGTAAAGGAAATGTAATAGTTTCAAGAAGAATGTTTATGGAAGAAGAGAGGGACAGGAAAAAGAAAGAGTTCTGGAAAAATGTAAAAATAGAGCAGGTTATTTATGGTATTGTCAGGAATATAACCGATTACGGTGCTTTTATAGATTTGGGCGGTGTTGACGGCCTCCTTTATCTGAACGAGATAACATGGGGGAGGATAACCCATCCCAAGGAGTACTTAAGGGTTGGAGACGAGATTAAGGTAAAAGTGATAGATATAGATACTGAGAAAGAGAGGGTTTCTGTCAGCATAAAACAACTTAAGCAGGATCCGTGGCTAAATATTGATGAAAAGTATGGCGTAGGAATAAAGGTAAGAGGCAAGGTCGCCGGGATCGTTGATTACGGCGTTTTTGTTGAGCTCGAGCAGGGTATTGAAGGACTCCTTCATATCAGCGAGATGAGTTGGGACAAGCGACTTAAAAACCCGAACAAGATTGTAAAGAAAGGCGACTGGCTCGACCTTGTAGTACTTGATGTGGACAAAGAAAAAAACAGGGTTTCTCTTGGCTTAAAGCAGTTGTTGCCGGATCCCTGGGAGGAACTTCTTGCCCAGTATCCCCCGGGTGCTGTAGTAAAGGGGAGGATCAAGAATATCACAGATTTTGGCATGTTTGTGGGCATAGGCAACGGGATTGACGGATTGGTCCACATGTCTGAGGTATCATGGTCAAGAAGAAAAAAAATTGTTTCGGAGATATTTAAAAAGGGGGCAATGGTCGAAGCCCTTGTAATTAATGTCGATAAAGCACAGAAAAAGTTTTCCCTGAGTCTGAAACAAATGAAAGAAAATCCATGGAAAGGGCTCGTATCACGATATCAAGTTGGAGAAATAGTCGAGGGCTATGTGACAAGCATAACAGACTTCGGCGTTTTTGTGGAAATCGAGGAAGGTATTGAGGGACTCATACATTTGTCTGAGATGGATGAAGCGAAGGGGAAACATCCATCCGAAATCTTTAATATTGATGATAAAGTAAAGGCAATGATTTTGAATATTGACGGAAAGGATAAAAGAATCGGGCTGAGTATCAAGGCAATCAAGAAAATTGAAGAAATCAAGCCAACAGAAACTCTCAAAAAGGACGATAACTTTTTTTCAACTCTTGGCGATATACTTGAGCCTGTGATAAATAAGGAAAATAGCGAAATTTCCTAAAACTGACCGGAGGTATAATGCCTGTTAATAAAGATCTCCTTGAAATACTCTGCTGCCCGAAGTGCAAGGGGGATATAAGATTAAACGAGCCGGAAGACGGTCTCATATGCGATGCATGCAAGCTTATGTATCCTATTAAGGACGACATCCCGATAATGCTCATCGACGAAGCCATAAATATCAGCCCTTAAGCAGAGTCATGTGTTTATAGATTTCTTTCTTATATCTATTGTTAAAACCCTCCAACAGATTATCCGTATCCTCCCGGAGCATTTACAGCGCGCGACAGGTGTGTTTTTCGGGAAATTGGCATTTTTCATCTTAAAAGGCAGAAGGAATATCGCCATATCAAATATAAGAAGGGCTTTCGGCAGTCTGAACCATGAAGAAATCAAAGGTATTGCAAAGAGGTGTTTTGAAAAACTGGGGGTTAATTTTGTAGAGATGCTTACAATACCGTATATTCCAAGGAGTGAATATGGCAGCAGGTTTACAACGGAAAACCGGCATCATATTGACGATGCCTTAAAGCAGAATAAAGGGGTAATAGTCCTTATTTTTCATTTTACAAACTGGGAAATTATGGGCGTTGCGTCAGCCTCACTTTCAAGCGATATCGTTGTCCTTGCACGTCCCTTAAAAAAGCATATTTATATCAATAAGTTCCTGAATAGCCTGAGAAGTTCAACAGGCTTAAAAGTTATTTCAAATGCGGATACAGCAAAAGATGTGATGAGGTATCTCAAGTCGAATAGTATTGTTGCTATTCTCGCTGACCAGAGAGAAAAGAGATCCCGAGGGGTCTTTGTTGAACTTTTTGGTGTAAAGGTTCCCACATCAAAGGGCATTGCAGCCATAGGAATGAAAACGGGCGCGCCTGTCATCCCTATGTATTTCGTGAGGGAAGGTTTCTTGAGATACAGGGTTGTCTGGAACGAGCCCATTGAAATGGAAAGAAAAGGCGATATAGATGAGTTGATTTACCTGAACACAAGAAAAATAAATGCATTTTTGGAGACAATAATCCTGAAGCATCCTGACGAATGGTTCTGGGTGCATAGGAGATGGGGCGGAAAGCGCAAATAAAAACGGAGGTTTTTATTTGCGCAATTTCGAATTTAGAATTTCGAATTTAGAATTTATTGACTCCTGATTCCCATACAAAAGTGATTCAAAAAACCAGCCTATCCGCGAAAAAATCCTTTTTAAACCAATCTTTTTCACCATTGCCTCGGCCATATCAAATCTTGAGCATTTCCGGTATGTTCTGAGGAATAGCATCTTTTCCTTTATATCAACCTTAAGCTTACCTTGCCTCTCCATCTTTTCCACATATCTGTTGAGCCTCCAGAACATCCATTCCATATCTGTCTTGGCGATAGATTTTCTCTGTGCCCTGTCAAAATCGAGGAATGTCAATGCGCCTTCGGCAGTCACGAGCACATTGTTCAGGTGCAAATCGGGATGGTATACGCCAAGCGTCTCCATACGCCACATAAGTTGCGCAAGCATTTTTATAATTCTGAACCTTTTTTTCCGGGTTGAAGCATTCAAGACCTCCAGAAGATCGGCTGCATTTTCCTCAAATACAGTAAGAATGCACAGTGATTTTGTGACAAAGTTCTTTCTGACGATAAGACCGTATGGCTGCACTACCGGAAATCCTCTTTCCTTCAGGTATAGCAGAATCTCCAGTTCCTCGTTTACCCTCTTTGCGCTGAAAAAGATATCTCCTGTTATAGCCCGTAGCAATCCGCCGTGAATATACTTCCGGCAGGCTATATGTCTGCCATTTATATCGAACAATTTAATGCCGCCCCTGCCTTTTTTTGCTAAAGGAGAGGCGCCGCGGAACCGGGCAATTAGAGTGGAAGGGTCAGCGATTGATAATGCCGCGTCTTCAATGGTATAGATTTTGTACCGGTTATATGTCGTTTTCTTCAAATTCATAGGTTTTCCCGCTTCATTGTCTTTCCCACTTCACAAGTCCGCTTATCTTTTTCGCTATTCACTGCCTTTCTCACACCTGTGGCGGCCTTTTCTTGCCGTATGGGATTTTAGGCACCTGTTGTTGTACATAATCACAGAAAACCTGAAGTTCATAGAGATATTTTTCAACATCTTCCCGTATATAGGTTCCAAGCCCTTTATCAAAATCTGTCTTTATGGATATCAGGCCTTTAACCTGTTTCTTAACGGATTTGGGTTTCGTATCAACAGTGTCAGGTTTGACCTTCTTGTACGCGGTTAGTCTGCTCTCTAACGATTTATAGGTCACCGGTGTTTCTAAAATTTCGGTAAATATCTTCATAAGATCAGGGCAATCAAGGTTTGCGGCAAAGAGATACCCCTGGGAAACGGGGAGATTTCCTGCCCGTATTGCGGCCTGAAACTCATCGGAAAGTTTTAAAAGTGAAAGCCCGTTAAACAGCGTCCTTATTGTCTTTCCTGAGATTTCTACTGTTTCTGAAAATGTTTCAGAAACTTCCTTCGACAGATAGTCGGGGGCTCGCTCGAAATTTACCAAATCACTCATTACCCCATCCACATCATACCCTTTATTGGGATGTCTTGCTTGAATAAATGACAAAATCCCTTTGGCCTGGTCTATGGGGTTGAGATCTTCCCTCTGAAGGTTTTCTGTCAGTTGATAGGCCAGTATCTCATCTTTCTGGGTGATTGTATTGACGATAAGCGCCGGGATGGATGCCAGTTCCAGCTCCTGTGCAGCCTGATAACGCCTTTCCCCGCAGAGAAGGAGATATTTGCCGTCTTTAGAAGTTACAAGGACAGGCTCAAGGACCCCCCGGTCATTGATAGATTCCATGAGCGCCTTAAGGGACTCGCTTTCCGTATCTATCCCTGAGCGAATCTGTTCTTCCACGATAATACTTTCCAGAGGCAGGTACATAAATTCATTCCTCATCCCCCTTTATTTGAATTTCGTGAAGCGTTCATCGTGAAGCGTGAAGCGTTAAAGGTCGCATTCTGTAATCAATAAAATTGCCTTGTGCGAAATCCGTCCCCATCCGTGTGGCTTGTGGCTTGTGGCCTTATGTCTTCTCGCAATGTCCTGTCTTCGGCAGGATTAAGGCTTACGAAATTAGTTTTACCCCTGTCCCTTGTCAGTGCCTGACTACTATGGTTTTACACGAGAATAATAGCTTCAGCTTCACCCATATCAAGCAATCCCGAAAGAAAAATTGATTCTGCCTGTCTTGCCTCATCGGGCAACAATGGCTCGACTTTTATCCACCCCGGTTTATCTGTTTTCCACAATAAAGGTTGTGATGCCATTTCAATGTCTACCCTCTGCGGGATATAAACCTTGCCTGCCTTTTTGATTAGTTCCAGCAAACCGGCTTCATGTAAATGAAGAATTGGGCCGGTATCACAGACAATAAGTCTCACTTTTTATCTCCAAGACCATCTTTTACTTTTATAGCCCATTCAATATCTTCCTTCATAAACTGTTCGGCCAATTTGAGACGGTTGTGCATGATAAATTCCTGCAGGGCAGTCCGTAAAACCTCTGCTTCGTTTGTAAACCAACCATTTTGAATATAGTTATTAACTTCTGCCCTCATCCTCTCCGGTAGGGTAACGCTAATTGCCTTCATCTAAATACCTCCTGTATTTATTGCCATATTATATCATAAAACAGAAAAAAACCTTTTATTGTTGTTTAAACTTATAAAAGCATCGTGCCCCGCTGTCTCTTTGTCTGTTAAATTTGCAATTTAGACTTCTCAATGTCCTGCCTTCGGCAGGATTAAGACTTACGAAATTAGCTTTGCTCCTGTATCTTGTCAGTGCCTGACCTCCCTGGTTTCCCTGAAAACAGCCCTCTGGCTGACGCTGGTTTTCGCTTTGAATAGAAGATGAAAGATTTTTTTCTATGTTATTATAAGGAATGAAGGATATTAAAATGCATAGAGAATTTAGTGTAGTTATTGAAAAGGATGAAGATGGATATTTTGTAGCCTCGGTGCCCACGTTGCGAGGGTGTCACACACAGGCAAAATCACTTGATATACTAATGAAAAGAATCAAAGAAGCAATTGAACTTTGTCTGGAAGTAGAAGACCCTGCAAATACTGAGTTTATTGGTGTACAGCGTGTGGCGGTCACTGCGTGAGCTATTTTCCTGCCATAACCGGTAAACATCTTATTAAAGCCCTAAAGAAGATAGGTTTTGAGGTAGTTCGAAGCAAGGACAGCCACAACTTCCTCCAACACTCTGATGGCAGGTGCACGGTGGTGCCTGTACATCCAGGTGAAACAATCGGACGCGGACTTTTAGCTTAAATTATACGTGACTGTGAAATAACCTCAGAAGACTTGAAGAACATATTATGAGCGAACAAGCCGCTGAAGCCAATCGGCAGGAAAAGGCGCCTGCCTCTGGCTCGGCTTGTCTTTATGCGAGAGATAAAGATAACTAGTAACGCTTTACATTATTATCGTATAGCGCTACTATTATTTTATTATGTTAAAGGCCTTTCGTTGTAAACACACCGAGAAGGTATTTCTAAGGGAACAGGTTTCCAAATTCTCACAAGACATTTGTGTCCCCGCTCGTCGTATTAATGAAATAGTACATGGAAAACGTGCAATTACTGCTAATACAGCGCTCCGCCTTTCCCGCTATTTCAGGTTATCGGAACGTTTCTGGCTCAATCTCCAAACTCGATATGATCTCGAAACAGAGAAAAACAGGCTCAAGGGGCATCTTGAAGAAGAGGTAAAGGTGCTTGAAAGGAAAACCGCATAACCCGCAGGTGCATCGGACGTGGCAGAATAGCGTGCCACACCGGTAACCACTATGTTATCCATGGACGACAAAGATGCAGACATTATTCATTCAAACAGGAGGAATTAAATGATAACGTTCAGAAACTTCTTTAAAGGAACTTCCGGAAGAATTAGATCTTTGACGATAATAGGCCTGTTATGTCTCTCCCTTTCCCTTTCCGCTCCAGCACTGTCAGCGGATGATTTTTCAGTCACCCTGCTTGGCACCGGGATGCCGGTACCCTCTCCCGACCGCTTCGGGAACAGTACCTTAGTTGAAGCAGGGGGGCAGCGGCTCGTCTTTGATATGGGGCGAGGCGTTACTATCCGTCTGTGGCAGAAGCAGATTCCTCTTGGCAGCATCGATGCACATTTCCTTACACATCTGCACTCAGATCACATTAATGGCCTTTCTGACCTCTGGCTAAGTGGATGGATACAAACCCCCTTCGGTGGTCGGAAAAAACCTTTTTTGATCTATGGTCCTCCAGGAACAGAGAAAATGATGGCTAATCTATGGGAAGCATTCTCTGAAGACCGCCGCATTCGTCTCGAGGATGAGAAGAACCCTTTGGTAGGTATACAAGTGGATGCGCACGATTTTAAGCCGGGTGTTGTATATGAAAAGAATGGTGTTGTTGTGACCACCTTTGAGGTAGATCATGGCGACCTCGTTAAACCTTGCTACGGTTTCAAAATCACCTACAAAAACCACTCAGTGGTAATTTCGGGCGATACCCGATATAGCGTAAACCTTGAGAAAGCGGCTCGTGGCACTGACCTGCTCATCTGCGAAGTTGCTATGATTCCCGAAAAGCTCTTTGCCAAGTTCCCTGCCTATAAGGCAATATATGAACACCACATTTCACCGGAATTAGCAGGAAAGTTGTTCACTGCTAGTCGGCCAAAACTGGCTGTTTACACACATTTAGTATTGTCAGGCCTTCCTAAGGAAGGTATTCCATTCCCTACACCTGAAGAACTGTTGGCTGCGACACGTAAGACATACGATGGGCCAGTTGTGGTTGGTGCGGACCTTATAGGCTTCAAGATAGACGACAGCGGCGTCTCGATTATTGAGTCTCCTCGAAAGTAGGGGAAAAACACTGTGAACAACATTATGACTCAAACTTTTGCTGAAATCCTACTTCTTGTCCCTACGGCCCTCTGTGCCGGTTTTGTTATATTTGTTGCGGGGGTAATACAGGGGGTTATGAATGATTTGGACGAAGCCATGTTCAAACGTTTTTTGACCATGTTGAAGACACGTGCGTTGAGGTCACCTTATGCTATCGGTATATCCAGCATTACGTTTGTCGGCATGGTGCCTTATTTTATCTACTACGGTTTCAGCAATAGGTGGTTCACGGCTGGACTTGTCCTGTGGGTGATAACCTCGATTGTCTCAAAGGCCACCACTCTTCCGATTTATGCGAGAGTTGATGCCATAGAAAGCAGCGATGTGTCTCGACTAAGGGAGGAACGCCGGAAACTGCAAATCGCAAATATTTTGCGCGCAACGCTAAGCGTTGCATCCGTCGTTCTGATGGTGATTGGTTTTGTTTAGAAGTTTCAGCTCGATACCAGATGCACTGAAAAGGGGACGTGGGAACATCCTTCAATATTTCAATTAAACGGATGGCTGGAAGTAAAAGTAACAGTCATAAATCTTCAATAATGAGACTTTTCAGACACTGTGTCTGTAGCATTTGCTCTAACATTTAGAGCAAAGAGAGAAAACTCTGTAAAGGCAATACAGGCTTTGGTTTGGGCAATTAAGTATATTTTACATTCAATTTGAATGTAAGTATGGAAACTTTTTGAAAAATGTCTTTTTTGGAGTACATGAAAGCAGAATAAGAAGGTTCTTGAAAATGGTGGGTTTTCATCTTATTGAAAGTTGAGAAAAGAATAACGACAAAAAAAGAAATAGAAGATATAATAAAAAAAACATGGAAAAACCGATAAAAGCAAAAAAATAGTTCCAACGAATCGCTGGAGCCAATCGGCAGGAAAAGGCATCTGCCTCTGGCTGACGTTGGTGTTACCCGTAAATTATGAAACAGATTCTTGACGAAAACATCTTTTAGTAGTACTATTAATACTATTATAGGAGGTACTACTAATGACAAACGCTCCCAAAATTATACCAATTTCCGATCTTAGACAAAACGCAAGTAATGTTGTCAAAAGCATCTCATCTTCGAGAGAACCTGTTTTTATTACCCAACGCGGGAGAGCGGCGGCAGTCATGGTCAGTATGGAAGTCTATGAGAACTCACAACACGAAATGGATGTTTTGCACTTATTGGCCAGAGGCGAGAAAGAAATAGAGGCAGGCATCGGCTACGAACTTGAAGATGTCCTGAAAGAGGCCGACCGCTTTCTTGAGAGTTCAAAGCCTTGAAAGTTCTTTTCACTCCTACAGGTCGCCGCCAGTTTCTTGAAGCAATTGCTTATATTTACCGGGATAACCCTTCGGCGGCAGTAGATTTTCGCAAAAAGGCTGAGGAGGCTCTCTCTCGCTTGAAGAAGTTCTCAGAATCAGGGAGACTCATTCCCGAGTTTTCAGATCTCCCTTTTCGTGAATTGATTGTGAGGCCTTATCGTTTTTTCTATAGGATCAAAGATAGCACCACCGTGTGGATCATTGCTGTATGGCATAGCGCTCAGCTGCCTGATGGACCCGAAAATGACATCGGGTAACAAGTGCATGCAGCGAACCGGCCTGAAAGCAGGCTTCTCGCTGACTGCTATATAAGCCGAAAAATGGCAACATTATACAATACAGGTATTATTTCATGGGTTATGCTTCTTTCATAAAGGCACGGCGGTCTAAATACATTTAACGATGAAGGGAGATTATATGGAAACAAGAGAGATTGTGGCATGTATGGCGAATGGGTCCGCAACATATATGGACAGGGAAGAAATGATGGGAGAAATTCCATGGAATCAGCATCCTGTATTCAAAGGCGTCTTTTTAAAACATATCGTCAAAGGCACTGATACTGAAGGTATGCTAAGTTGCCATATGGTAAGGATCGATCCCAACGCTATTTTGGAAGAACATGCTCACGAGAACCAGTGGGAGCTTCATGAAGTCATAGAGGGTAATGGCAAGTTCGTTTTGGAGTCAAAAGAGACACCGTACCATCCAGGACGAATGGGGATAATTCCAAAGGGTACGAAACATAAAGTAATGGCGGGGGAAAACGGCCTGATTCTGCTTGCAAAGTTCTTCCCTGCATTAGTGTAAAGACTATAAACAAAGAGAGGTAGGCAGCAAATGAGGAGAAGAAACCAACAAATCATTCGTTTCTTCAATCCACGAGGTTTGCAGTACGTACAAGCTGTTCATGGCGTTAACGTGGCCAATGAATTCCGTCGTCATGTGCACAACAGATTCTGTATTGGCATTATACAGAAAGGGGCACGGGTCATATGCCAGAGAGGTACGTCGATCGTTGTTCCGGAAAACAGTCTGTTTGTTATCAATCCGGGGATATCCCACGCGTGTAAATCCCAGTATGAAGAACACAGTTACTTCGTTATCTGCGTTGAAGCGGAAAGCATGAAGGCTATTGCCTCACAAATATCCGGGAAGACGCACGATGTCCCGTATTTCAAAAGTATTCTCATACACAATAGAGAGCTGGGTTCAAAATTTCGCCTCTTCTTTTCACTTGTTGAGAATACAAGTTCAGCTCTGGAGAAGGAATCGGTCTTGGTTTCATTACTTTCAGCACTTATTATGCAATACGGGAATAAACCACCCATTCCTTTTCAAGCGGGTTCACATGGTGATGCAATTAATAGGGCCTGCGAATTCATCAGGATGCATTACGCACAAGATTTGTCGTTGAAACAAATATCAAGAGTGGCCTGCTTAAGCCCGTTTTATTTTCAACGCTTGTTTCTTGAAAAGACAGGCGTTTCCCCTCACGACTATCTTGTTCAGACAAGAATCAGGAAGGCACTTGAGCTTCTTTCGGAAGGGCATAATATAGCCGATGTCTCTCTTGACACGGGGTTTGTCGATCAAAGTCATTTTACCCGTTTTTTCAAGCGAGTAACAGGAATCACTCCTGGAGGTTATCTCCACAATGTGAGAAAAGATTGCAGGCAAACATCGGTCGGGGGTCATAGCTTACAGGGGTGACAGAATCGGAATAATCTCTATGAGACAATCCCGCAAAAAGGAGATTGATATATGAAAGCTGAGGAATTCGATAAGAAGTTTTATGAATTTAAAAATGAATAGAGAATAGGAGATCGTTATGACAAAGCACTCCCATAGTTTTGTAGAAACTTTTGAAGGTTTTGCGGGATATGGTCTGGACAGGCAATCCGACGAGAACACTGTTCAACTGTACCTGCAGAAATTTTCGGATGACGATTTGATGAAAACAATTCTGAAACGGATGACCGATGACGATTTAACTGATGTATTTGAGATTACAGGTAAAATGCTGAAAAAATATCTGACTGAGCCTGAATACCATCAATTGTTTCTCAAAGATGAGGAAAGATGAATATCAATCCCACATCGCGGGTGAGAGGGGACGGACGGGCACCCGCTTGCGGGTGTCACGGTAATTAAGAGGAGGAATGATGAACCGATTGATTGTGCAAATGGCCTGGGGACTATTAGCCCTGAGCCTTATTGCGGGGAGTTGTTACACAGCACAGGGCGGCGAATCGGTGCCCACTAAGAAAGAAAATATACAAACAACAGGGTCAATGGTCCCGGGAGTTGATTTTGATGGGGAATTCTACCCTCCTCAGGGGTGTCCGAAGAAGCTGGCGGTTCTCGTCCTGGGCGGATCCGATGGTGGCATTCCAGGCCGTCGCGCCAAATATATTGCAGAGAAAGGTTTCCCGGCGCTGGCTCTGGCATACTTCAAAACCAGGCGCACACCGGAATACCTGGACATGATCCCCCTTGAATACTTCGACCAGCCAATTGAGTGGCTGAAAAAAAGCGAATATACTCAAGGAAGTAGAATTGTCGTCATCGGGGAGTCCAAGGGCGCCGAGCTTGCCTTGCTGCTTGCTTCAAGAAAATCGGAGATCTCAGGCCTTGTCGCCTTTGTTCCCAGCGCAGTCGTATTCCAGGGGATTCCAAAGGACTACTGGCCTCCCGGATCAAGCTGGAAGTACATGGGTGAGCAGATTCCTTTTGTCCCGTATGATCTCAGCAATCTCTCTGATCCAAAGAATGTTCTTAGTATTTATCGTAATTCTCTGAAACAACAGGAAGCCGTTAGAAGAGCTTTGATTCCGGTGACCAGGATCAAAGGGCCGATCCTGCTTTTCTCCGCGAGGGATGACCACATGTGGCCTTCCGTTGAAATGAGCGATATGATTATACGCACCTTGAGAGATCAAAGGTTCAGCTACATGTACGAACATATAACATACGATAATGCAGGGCATACGATGACGGAATATTACATGATGGGCGGCACCGAGGAAGGCAACCGAAAAGCAAGGATTGATTCTAATGAAAAAATGTTGTCTTTTCTGAATAGACTATCTGCCGAAGAACCGGGTGCAGCCAATTGCCGGTAAATCCGGCTTCCGGTGAACTGTTATATTAGGGGAAAGAGATCGATGGGGCTGGTGAAGCACAACTGGAATGCCGATGATTATGCAAATAACTCCTCTGTTCAGCTACAATGGGCTGATGAGCTTATTGCAAAACTCGACTTGAAGGGTTCCGAATATCTGCTCGATATCGGGTGCGGGGACGGGAAGATCAGCGCCCAACTTGCACATGTTGTCAAAAATGGACATGTTCTTGGCATAGATTCATCGGAAAGCATGATTAATCGTGCCTCAGAGCGGTTTCCACCAACAACAAACCCCAACCTGTCCTTCCTCCAAATGGACGCAACAGAGATTCACCTTTCCCAAAGATTCGATGTCGCATTTTCAAACGCTGCTCTTCATTGGGTGGAAAACCATATCGCTGTTCTTCGTGGCGTGCATTCATGTCTCAAACCCGGCGGTAAAATCCTGTTTCAAATGGGCGGTCGCGGCAACGCAGCCGAAGTCTTCAGTGCCATTCGAGAGATCATACAGCGCCCCCAATGGAAGCTATATTTTGAGGTCTTCGCGGCGCCCTACCACTTCTACGGACCTGAAGATTATGAAGATTGGCTCTTGGAGAGCGGTTTTAGTTCCGCACGTGTTGAACTGATATTGAAAGATATGCAACACAACGGAGCAAAGGGCCTTATGGGTTGGCTGCGCACAACCTGGTTCCCCTATACAGACTGCTTACCTGTCGAACTGCGCGATGCTTTTCTTGGGGAACTGATTGAGGCTTATGCTGCAACACATCCGGCTGATGCTCACGGCAATACACATGTTAAAATGGTCCGTCTGGAGGTCGAGGCATATGCCCTCTAATTAACGGCTTGCAGCAAATCACATATTGTCCCAAAATAATGGATACTCTCGACTAATGAAATAAGAAAGTGTAAAATGGCTACAGGGAAATAATATAAAAACTGAACACTACTCGAAGAGGATGTAAAACATGAAGACAGTCGGAATTATCGGGGGGATTGGACCGGAGTCAACCGTTGAGTACTATCGATTGATAATCCAATTGTATCGCCAACAAGAACTCGATGGCACCTACCCCCAAATCGTTATCAACAGTATTGACATGAAAAAGATGCTGGATCTGATAGAGGTGAACAATTTGGCGGACGTCACTACCTATCTCCTGGCAGAAATCAGGAATTTGGCCTTTGCTGGAGCCGATTTTGGCCTCCTGGCCTCCAACACGCCACATGTTGTATTTGATGCGCTTCTTCCACAATCGCCGATACCCTTGATCAGTATTGTCGAAGTAACCTGCCGGGCCGCTAAGAAGCAGGGGCTAAAGCGTGTAGGACTTTTCGGCACCCGTTTCACGATGCAGGGGCGATTCTATTCTGATGTACTTGACAGAGCAGGGATAACCTTGGTCCTGCCGGGTACTGAAGAGCAAGCTTACATTCATGACAAATATATGAGTGAATTGGTGAACGGGATTCTGCTGTCTGAGACGCGAGAGGGCTTATTATCGATAGCCCGTCGATTGAGGGTCGAGGAAAAGATAGATGGCTTGATACTGGGTGGTACGGAATTACCACTGATCATGCGAGGTACTGAAGACCAGGGCATCCCTTTTCTGGACACGACAAAGCTTCATGTTGAATCTGTGGTTTCAAGGCTATTGCAATAGTGACCGACATGGCCTCAAGGTGCATCACAGAAGAGAGTGCCTTTGAGAAAGAAGAAAGGAGAGAAAATGAAAACGATATGTTTGATCGGGGCCTTTGACACCAAAGGTGCGGAGTATGCCTTCGTTCGCAAGCAAATACTTGCCAGAGGACATAAGGTACTCACAGTCAACACAGGCACAATGGGTTCAACCGACCTTTTCCCTGTGGACGTACAGGCCTATGATGTCGCACAGGCCGGCGGCGGCAGTCTTGAACAACTTAGAGAGCGGAAAGACCGTGGCGAGGCAATGAAGGTTATGTGTGCGGGTGCACCAGCAATAGTTAAATCGCTTTATGATAAGCAGATGTTTGACGGTATCATCGGTATGGGTGGCACCGGAGGAACAGCAGTTGTGACTTCAGCCATGCGTGTCCTTCCGGTTGGCGTACCCAAGGTCTGTGTCTCTACAACTGCATCAGGCGATGTCGGAGTTTACGTGGGAACAAAGGATATCACGATGATCCCCTCCATCGTCGACGTGGCCGGTATTAATCGCATCTCCCGCATCGTTTTCTCACGCGCCGCCGGTGCGATTTGCGGCATGGTGGAAACCGATATCCCCGAAAGCTCAGAAGACAAGCCGGTCATCGCCGCATCTATGTTCGGCAACACGACTCCCTGTGTAAACGCCTGCATGGCAAATCTTTCGAACGAGGGATACGAGGTCCTTGTCTTCCACGCAACCGGAACCGGCGGGAAGACGATGGAAAGCCTCGTGAGGGAAGGTTTGGTTGACGCTGTTCTGGATATCACAACAACGGAATGGGCAGACACTGTTTGCGGCGGGGTATTCGATGCCGGCTCCGAACGACTCGATGCTGCCGGACAAATGGGAATACCGCACCTCATCGTACCGGGATGCGTGGACATGGCCAATTTCGGTGGAATGGACACAGTGCCCGAAAAATACAAGAAGGGAAACCGCACATTCTACGAATGGACTCCATCAGTTACCCTGATGCGTACCGACAAAGAAGAGAATGAGAAAATGGGAAAAGTATTCGCGGAAAAGGCGAACGTTGCCAAGGGGCCGGTTGCATTTCTCATCCCTCTCAACGGGGTATCCATGCTCGATAGCGACAATCAGCCGTTCTGCGACCGCGATGCCGATAAGGCAATGTTCGACGCCATCAAGGCAAACCTCAGGGAAGGTATTGAAGTAGTCGAGATGGACAACAATATCAACGATCCGGAGTTCGCAACCAGGGCGGTTGAAATGATGCTGGCCCTTATTAAACAAGCCAGTGCCTGACCCGGAGGACTCTTTCTCCCTCGTAGCAGTCCAGAAGGACGTAGTTGGCTAACGTGACAAAGCCGGCTCCATAGGGGGGGGGGTGACAGGTGACTAAGGTAAGGAATGATTGCGCAGAAGACAGATGACTGAACATGGAGATAGGTATCAAATTATTCCGTGTTGATGGATAACACTTTTTGTATGATTCATAGACAAAAGGAGGCGTTATGAACATTTTTATTGAATATTGTGCTGCTTGAAACTTTCTTCCTCAAGCTTCCAGGGTGGAAGCGGAATTGAAGTCAAAATATCCTGATTCAATTATTAAATTGATCGAAGGCGGCGGCGGCATCTTCGATGTAAAGTTTAACGGCAAGTTGATCTACTCTAAACAAAATATTAAGGGACAGCGATTCCCTGACAAGGGAGAAATCTCCAGGTTGATCGACCAGGAGATAGGCTGACTTTTAACAGGAAGCCGTAAGTAAAGTCGAGGTGTAGAAGGAAAGAAGGGCAAATAATAGTGTATAAAAAGCCCTCTTTATTTCTGTGAAACGATGTGGTATATGAGAAGTCTCTCTTAACTCGCACAGCATACGAGAAGGGGAGGTCGGGGTATTCGCTTGCGGGTCCCTTTATGCTCGTGAAGAACTCAACCTGTTTATTGACGGGCCGGTTAAGTCACTTTGATAAAAAGATGAAAACAATAATTTATGACGGAAAGCTGAAGTATGTTAAGAACTACCCCGCCCCCATACCAGAGGAGGGAGAGGCCCTGATACGGGTAACATTGGCAGGTATCTGCAATACCGACCTTGAAATCATGCAGGGCTATCTGGGATTTCAGGGTGTTATGGGGCACGAATTTGTTGGGGTTGTTGAAAATGTGAATAGCAAAAGCTGCCATTTAGTCGGAAAAAGGGTGGTCGGAGAAATTAATTGCGACTGCGGTGTCTGCGATTACTGCATGAAGGGTCTTCAAAAGCACTGCCCTGACCGGAAGACAATGGGGATTTCAGGTAAAAACGGGGCCTTTGCCGAGTACATAACGCTGCCGGCAGACAATCTGTTGGAAGTGCCGGACAACCTTTCCGATGAAGAAGCTGTATTTGCCGAGCCTTTGGCGGCTGCCTTTGAGATATTGGAACAGCTTCATATAAAACCAACAGATAGGATTATTATCCTCGGAGATGGAAAACTGGGAATACTCGTCTCCCTTGCCCTCAATCTTACCCAGGCCGATGTAACACTTGCCGGAAGGCATGAAAAAAAATTGCAGGTCGCACGGGAACAGCACGTAAAGACTATTCATCTCAAGGACTTAAACATCAGAAAGGAATACGATGTTGTTGTGGAGGCAACAGGCTCTGCAGACGGTTTTGATTTTGCCCTTAAACTGGTGAAACCAAGGGGGACAATCGTTCTGAAAACCACCGTTGCATATGGAAAAGAGATGAACCTTGCACCTGTTGTGATTGATGAAATACAGGTTATCGGCTCACGTTGCGGACCCTTTGAACCGGCGCTCCGGGCAATGGCAAAAAAGCTTATAAACGTAAAGCCTCTTATAAGTGCGACTTACAAACCGGACATGGTATTGGCAGCCTTTAAAAAGGCAAGATCAAGAGAAGCGCTTAAAGTACTTCTGGACTTCAGTTAAGCAATCAGGCTATTTTTTTATAATTACCCATAATCCCCCTTCGGTAACAAGTTCAGCATGTCCGGGTATCTTGCCGGTGCCTATGTCTTCAAGCAATCTGTCTGCCGTTATCTCAGTTTTACCGATCATTAAATTGAGTTCGCGTGACCTTTCCCCAATTACATTAATCACTTCTTTGGGGGTATATTTTCCGAAACCGCCGCCTACCATTGCAATCCCGTTTTTTCTTAAAACCCTGTATATTGCTGAAAAATCAACCTTGAAGAGAGACGGAAAGAATAATGCGCCCCGAAATATTACCAGATCAATCGAATGCCCTGCGATCCCCATTAGCGAGGCATTGCTCTCAACAACCCGTATCTCATTGTCAATTTTATGCTTTTCCGCCTTTTTACGGAAGAAGTCCCCCATGTCCGGCGGAAATGCTGCAATCGAAAAGGAGTCGCCGATCCCGTGAGTATGCATAGAAAATACAACCCCGCAGAAAGGACCCATTTCAAGGATATCCCCGGGCCTGCGGCCATAGATTTCTTCTATATGCCTCATTAAATAAGGATAAACAGGATTCCACAGGTCATAAAGTTCTTTAATAGGGTCAAGGTCGACTGTGTTCATAGGTTTTTCACAGACTTTATAATAACAGATACGTTGGGGATCATAAACAGAATTTCTTGTTGAACGCCCGATGCGGAAATATGAGTTGTTCAACAGCAGGTTTTATGATAAGTACAAAAAGGGATTTTTCTATTGGAACCGAAAAAAATAACAAAAGAGATATACCGGATAGGCGGGGCTGATCTTACATCTGCGAAAGATTGTGCCGTATATCTTCTGGACCTTGGTGAACTTGTTTTGATAGATATCGGTTCAGGTGAGGGTTTTGACAAATTGATTGACAATATTGAAAAGGCAGGTTTCAGGCCTCAAGATATCTCCACCATGATAATGACTCATTGTCATGTTGACCATATCGGAGGCGCCGGCGCCTTTCGTGAACACTTCGGTACACGTCTTATCATGCACGCCCTGGATTCAGAGATCGTTGAAAGAGCAGATATGAGACTAACGGCAGCTCTTTGCTTTAATATTAATTTTCAGCCTCTCGCTGTTGACACAAAGCTCATGGGCGAAAAAGGCATAATTACAATCGGCAGGCACCAAATATCCTGGCTCCGCACACCGGGTCATACACCGGGCTCTATATCTGTTTATGTGAATATTGACGGTAAGAGGATTCTTTTTCCGCAGGATATTGCAGCACCGCTTCTCAAGGAATTCGACTGTGATCCTGCTGCATGGATGGAGTCTATCAATAAATTACTTGCCCTTGATGCAGACATCCTTTGTGACGGACACTCGGGCGCCTACGGACCGAAAAATGTTGTAAAGGATTACCTGGAATATTGTATAGATTCCCAGCGTCAGATGGGGTATATAACCCTATAATAATCATGATAATTAACCGATTTTTCTGTATAATTACAGGAGAGATAAAGGATGAATAAAATTATCGAATGCGTACCGAATTTCAGTGAAGGCAGAGACACAGATAAAATAAAAAAGATCACAGGTGCATTTCAAGGAATTGACGGTGTAAAATTTCTCGATTATCATAAAGACGCAGACCATAACCGGCTTGTTGTCACTGTAGTCGGCGAACCGCAGCCCCTTATGCTTGCAGTCGTTGCCGCTGTCGGCGTTGCTGTAGAAATTATAGATATGCGGACACACCGGGGTCAACATCCAAGGATGGGCGCTGTCGATGTAATTCCCTTTATCCCTATAAAGCATGTCACCATGGAAGAGGCTGTCCTGCTTTCAAAAGAGGCGGCAAAGGCAGTCTGGGAAGCTTACCGGCTTCCTGTCTTTTTGTACGAAGCCTCTGCTGCAAACCAGGAAAGAAAAAATCTGGCCGACATACGCAAAGGACAGTTTGAGGGGATGGCGGAAAAGATAAAGATGCCCGAATGGAAACCTGACTACGGAGATGCCCGGATACACCCTACAGCAGGGGTGGTTGCCATCGGCGCCCGTAAGCCCCTTATTGCCTTCAATGTAAACCTCGATACGGATAACATTGAGATAGCAAATGCTATAGCAAGGTCAGTTAGGCATATAAGCGGGGGACTCAAGCATTGCAAGGCCATCGGTATTGCGCTGAAGGAAAGGGGTATTACCCAGGTTTCCATGAATATGACGGATTTTACAAAAACACCG
Source organism: Pseudomonadota bacterium (assembly GCA_026388255.1). Classification (NCBI taxonomy): domain Bacteria; kingdom Pseudomonadati; phylum Pseudomonadota; species Pseudomonadota bacterium. Next base: position 37,781 of record JAPLKC010000037.1, read on the forward strand.
CTTTACCGGGTGGTTGAACTTATCAGGATCGAGGCAAAACGATATGGCGTCAATGTCGCAGGAAGCGAGATTGTAGGCCTTGCCCCGATGGAAGCATTGGTTGACGCTGCTTCTTATTACATGGGGCTGGAGAATTTCACGATAGAACAGGTGCTCGAAGCAAGGATCACGGAGTAAGAGGGCACAGGATCATCCTCGCCGTCGCCGTCATAGTTTATTTTTATACAAACACAGGCTGTGCAGACGGCCCCATCCCTATATGCTGAATCTCCATTTACAGAAGCAGTCAGCAGGGTGATCAGGCGGCGCAAAAATACACTCTACTTTGATGCCCTTATCAACTGCATGGGCAAAGGATTCAAATTCTCTCTGATGCATATCGCGGCAGTAGAATTCAGGCAAACCGCGTTTTACCCGCGCAACCTGTGTAACGCATCGGGGCGCGGAAACAATAACCTCGTCCTCTTTTTCTTCAACAAGATAACCTACAATCATTGTCCAGGGACAAAACTGCATTGCCTTCGCAAACCCTTTCAGCCCTTTTTCCTTGATGTGAAACCGGCTTACGATATCCTTTGCCGACATACCGGCAATTTTTCCCCAGACTGCCTCATCAAGATATTCCGCTGCTGCCCGGTCATATTTTTCTTCCACACAGAGAAACCAGAAGCCATCGACTACCCTATAGTGCCAAAGCAGAAATTTAAGATAGCCTTTAAGCTCCTCCTTCTCCAGATTTTCAAGTATTCCCAAGTCCATAAAATATACCCCTTGTTTACATATAGTTCTTTTTTTTCCAGCATTCTATAACATAATCATATTGTTCGGGATTTTTATTAAATATAAATTTACGCATGACCATCCTGTCCACTGCAAAAAATATCCGTTCAAAAATGCCCCTCGAACAACGGTTTTTAATACGATAAATCAGTTTTTCCGTCGCCTTTTCCAATCTCGATTCAATATCAGGAGCCCTGACCTTGTTCGGAATCCCGACCTTGCAAAAAATAAAGTCGGATAATCTTGTGTGGCAAACATCCTGAAGAGCGACCAGTTTTTTATTTACCGTCTTTCCGCCCATAAACCCCACGCTGGAGATGGCGAGGGTATGTTTATCTTCAAGTGCAAGGGTAAAGCCGAGCAAATAGGTTATACGTTCATAAAAACGCTTGTAGCAAGCCGTGGTAAGCCCGTTACGTACAGGCGACCCGATTACAAAACCGTCCGCTTCCAGCATTGCCTGCCTGATTTTATCCATATCATCAGTCAGCGCACACTTGCCGGTTTTCAAACATTGAAAACATCCTATACACTCTTTGATATCAGCGTCTGCCAGACGGAGATTTTGAACCTCGACATCTTTTGCTTTAAGGTAAGATGAAACAATTGCGAGTGCTTCGGCTGTAAAACCTCCCTGTTTTGCGTTTCCATTGATGACAAGTATTTTCATTTGTTTTGCCCCCTGAGAGATTATTTAGCTTTTCGGGCAATACTATCTTCAGGTCATCTCCTTGTATATACAAATTTCTAAAAATTATCAAGATTAATGCTTTACCGGGGTTTTCATAGACAATGCTGAAGCGCTATTTTATTTAACGCGGCATATAAGTGATTGCAATAAAATAAGGCGCCATATTTGAGTAGCAGGCAACTCCAAAAATTAAAATACTTTCCGCAGTTAGGCTATCACGGTTTTTGGTTCTTCCAGGGTACTATTCTGAGCCGTAACTGCAATCTCACTAATCTGTCCATCTCTCATTTCGAGCATACGGTCTGCATAGCGGGCCAATTCCTGATTATGAGTCACCATGATGACTGTCAGACCTTCACTCCTGCTGAGTCCTTGAAGAACCTTTACAATTTCTTCGGAACGTTTTGTATCAAGGTTTCCAGTCGGCTCATCGGCCAGGAGTATTTTCGGCTTATTTACCATGGCCCTTGCTATTGCCACCCTCTGCATCTCGCCGCCTGATATCTGACCCGGGAGATGATCCTTCCGGTGGTCTATGCCCATAAGGGCAAGCAGTTTTTCCGTTTCCTTCTCCGTGCCCGGCTTACGATAAAATGTAAGGGGCAGCATCACGTTTTCTGACACATTCAGGGTCGGGATGAGATAGAAATTCTGGAAGATATAGCCGAATGTCTCTCTCCTTATTTTTGTCAATTCACGTTCAGAAAGGCGTTTTTTCTTACCGAAGATTGATCGGCCATCGAGAAAAAGCTCCCCTGACGTGGGATTATCAAGACAACCGAGAAGGTTGATCAGTGTGGTTTTGCCCGACCCCGAAGGCCCTATAATGGAAACGAAGTCCCCCGCGTTGATCCGGAAAGAGACGCTATTTACGGAAATTACCTCTTCGACTCCACGGGAATAGATTCTGGTAAGGTTTATTGCTTCTATCACATTCTGGCTCATCTGCCTGCCTCCCCCCTGATTGCCTCCAGGGGCCTTATCCTGCCTGCTCTCCATGCGGGATAAATGCCGCTTAAGAGTCCGATGCAAAGGATTCCAATCAGCGTGATTACAATAAGTTTCAGATCAATGAGTACGAGACCGCCGCCAGGGGCGTAAGGCAGAATACGGCGCATTACTATATCCGTTATCCTTGAAAGTGTAAGCGCAAAGATAATGCCGAGAACGCCGCCTATTGCGCAAAGCATGAGGGTTTCCATCCAGATCAGTTTAAATACGTCCCAGGGCATGGCGCCGATGGTTTTTAGAATACCGATCTCCTGAAATCTTTCCCAGACTGACGTGAGGATTGTGTTTACTACTCCGACCATGGCTATCATAATAGCAATGATCGCTATGGAGAGCACCATCACCTTTGCAGTGGAAATAAGCTTCATAATGGTGTCTTTCACCTGGGCCAGACTTACTATCTGGACATCAGGCAGCTTATACAGTTTTTCCTCAAGGTGCCCGCTGTCAACACCCTTTTTTAATTTGATGCCTATGGTAGTGATTTCGTTGGGTCTATTGAATATCTTCTGTAGTGTATTGAGGGGTACAAAGACTGTTCCGTCGTCCTGCGTGCCTGTTCTGTCTAAAATACCCACCACCTTGAACTGGACGTTCTTTTCCGGCATAAGGATCATATCGCCCACTTCGCGCTGTTCAAGCTCAGCCGCCTCAAAACCCATGACAGCCTCATGACTGTTTGTATCAGTAAACCACTTGCCCTGTCTGAATTTGAGAAAGGGTTTCATTTCGGCGAAACTTTTGGGTTCCACCCCGAAGTATCCGGCTATACCCCCGTTTGCCCCTTTATTCGGATCAAAAACGGCTGACATAAGGATCGGCGTGATCTTTTCCACTTCAGATTCTTTCATAATATCCTTCATGATGGACTCGTCCATATAGCGCAGTCCTGTCCCTCCCTTGAGCATCAGGGTAGCAGCTTCATAGGGACAGCCTTTGGCCATGATCATCAGTTGGAAGCCCATGTTGTCAATATCCCTGTTAAGAGAGGTCTCGTAGCCGCGGTTGAACCCCAGTAAACTCACAAGGACCCACGCTGAAAGGGCGATGCCGACCATGGTCAAAAGGCTTCGCACCTTTTTTCTGAAGAGATTTTTATAAGCTACCTGAAATATGGTGATCATTTATTTCGTGCCTCCTTCGGAAGATTGGACCGGTTGTGCGGAAAGAACAAACTCATCCATAAGGATAAGGTTTTTTTTCGTGGCCCTGAGTGCTGCCCTGAAATCAGCCTCGGCCTCCGGCGCAGGATTCTTTATTGCATCTACCTTTCCGGATGACTTGCCTAAAACCGCATCATAATTGGCGAAATCCTTGATTGTCAGGCCTATGAACTGCTTCCCGAACTTCTGATCCCGCAGCTTTCCGGCATACTGGCTCGTCATTTTCTGTATATAGAAGCCCCTGATGGTTCCTTCGAGGTTCAGCACCAGGAATACCTGGATGCCCCCGAACTGGCCCTTCTGGTTTACCCCGTGGATATAGCCGATCTTCTTTTTATTTGTAAAGATCTCGTAGATCGTGTACGGGACGTCGATGGTTTCATAAATGCCCTGGAATTTAACTCCAAGTCGCGTTTCCACTGTTGTAAGGAGTGTTTCGCCCCCCTTTTTCAGAATTGAGGTGTAGATCGTCTTATACCCTGTTGATTCCGGGAAAAGTCTTGCCACATCGCGGTCAGGATCGTTCAGATCACAACCCACCGCTCCGAAGACTGCTGTGTAAAATGCAAAGACAAGGAATAAAGCTAAAACTATGTGTTTTATCATTGGAAAGTCCTTTATTTTTCTATTCATATCACCGGCATATAGAAATAAAATTGCAAAACAACACTGTTGTCACTTCTGTTGTGGTCGTACTGATACATCATGCGGACTGTCAGATTTGAGGTGACCAGACTTGAAATGCAAAATGCCGCCTGCCATTTTTTTTCATCGCCGAACTTCCAGTACGTCGGCTGAGCTTCAATTTTAAGCCTTCCCTCAGGGTCCACATTGAAGCCCAACCGGTACATGAGCGCGTAAGTATCCTGATTGAGCCACGTTCCTGTGAGCACATCAAAACGGTGCTCAAAGCTGTTCCTTAAAATTGTCAGGTCAGCGCCTGCAAGTCTCATCTCCTGGGGTTTCTGGTCCAACAGGTTGTAACCCATGGTGTCGAGTGTGTTCCCGTAACCGAGGGAAAAACCCAGGTTGAAATTGTCCTGACTCAATACTCCATATGAAATTCTTGCTGCAGCCATAGAATTGCCCTTCGTATATACGGGCATACCTGAACCCGTGGTAAGGCTGGCTGCAATATCTCCCCATGAGAAGTCCTTGGAAAGCCCTCCGCCCCAGTCACGGTCATATCCGAAGCCCTGTACAGCAAGGGTGCGGAGCAATAGGCCGTGGCTGTCGAAGTAGGACCCGAGACCGAAGGCAGGACGGTTATGCCCGACCCATACATAAGGCCCGGGAGTTTTTACTTTAAAATATGCGTTATATACCTGGGGTTCCCACTTTATGCCGTTTGCCCCGTCCAACCCGTTGATAGTCAAAGCAGCACGAGCCTGGAGGGCGAAGGTGCCCCAATCTCCGGACTCGCCGGAAAATCGTTTTAAATAATCGAAGCCCACACTTGGTTTCTGCATCTCCGCATCCGGGTTCATTGAATAGTAAACCGGCTTTCTCAGTTCGGAAGAATAGCCGGCAATACCCTGGGCTTCGAAATAGAGAAGCTGATCCGCGGCTTGGACTGTATTAGTAACAAATAAAAGAACTGCGCATATAATGAGGGTTCTAAACGTTAAAATTGTATCTGCCCCTTGCGACGACTTTTCCATCTCTCATGACGGTAAGTTTAATTTCCCAATCCCCGGGCATGACAATGTTTATAGGCAGGAGATAGTCCCCTTTCTTTGAAAGCACAAACGGCCGGTCTCCCGTTGCATGGGCGCCTCTCATGGAAGGCATATCAGTATCAGCTTTCACTTCGAAAGAGGTATCTTTCTTACCTTCCCTGGTAAATATCTCCACCTTCATGATCGCTGTGCCGAGCTTTGGTTTCTTATCAAAACCATATATCAGATAATAGCCATTCCCAATCTGCACCTTTTTGCCTGGCTCGGACATGA
>JAPLKC010000038.1 GCA_026388255.1 Pseudomonadota bacterium
CCTGCACCTTTTTTATGAAACAGGTGAAAATCCGGAAGGCACAAATCTTCATAATGAAGACATGTTAAGAACAAATACGGGGTTGGGATCAAAGGGGATTCGGGCAACAGGCCGTAAAGATTTGACCCCAGTCAGTTTCTCTCAAAAAGTTAAATCGTGTAAAACGGCTTTCATATTGTCTTTACGTGAATAATAATGATCTCTGCAAACGTTGCAGAAAATGTTTGCAGGGAAGGCGAGACATTGGCACGAACAAAAATCTGTTCAAGGTTTTCCGTTGTAAGAGCTTGAAGTGCCTTTTAGATGATTATCCCTTTTGTACACCCCGTGCAAGCTGTTTTGAATAGCCCTGTTCCGTAAATGTTCTTCAAATTTGGCCTGTAAAGCAGAAGGAATTACAAGCATCCGGAATCTTCAAATTTCTATATAATCTTAAAATTGACGTGATATAGGGAAAGATAAAATAATATTGTTGCAAAAAGCTTGTCAAGAGATTATACATTATTATATCAACAATTTAAGTTGTCACTGAGAGGTCGGTAAGACCATAATTTGTATGGACAACAAAGCAATGTTATTGCACGGAGTCGCGAAAGAATGATTGATTTGTGGAAATAGGCAGAAACTTTAGAATAACTTGTTAGCTTTATAAAAAATGCGGGAATGGGGGACGTCCTATGCTCCTCCCGTCAAAGAGCGTGATGAAATACTGTCTTGAGGAGATTAAAGAGGTGTGAGAAATCCTGACAATCCGGTTCATGAGGAGTTGGAGCAACTCCCGAAAGAAACGCTTATCGAACTCATAAAAATGTATTCAAGAAACTGGCATACCTGCGACGGCCTCTGGTTTTCAGGGGTAGAGGAACGGTACGGTACGGATAAAGCCCTTGAAATTGATGTCAATATGTGGGATGTCTCATCAAGGCTTGAAGCAAAAAGAATAAAGGAGATACTTGCCATTCCCGACAACGGTGGTCTTGGCGCAGTTCTGCGGACTCTTAATTTTATGAGTTGGGCCGCTAAATGTGCTTACCGTGTCGAGAAAATGGCTGATATGGCGCTCCTGACCGTTACGTCCTGCCCTCCTCAGGAAGCCCGTTTGAAATCCGGTGCTGGCTTATTTGCGTGCAGACCTACCTTTGAAGTGGGTTTCGGAAATGTGGCGCGCATCATTGATCCGGCAGTGAAAGTGTCGTGCAAGTATTGTCCTCCGGGCCCTCATCCTTTGGATGGCTGGTGCCAGTGGGAGTTTAAGGTTGACCGTTAACATAAGAGGGACAAAGGAGCTCTTGGGAGGCTAAGGGGACATCCTAAAAAAAGTAAATAACTTTTTGAAAACAGAGATATCATTGAAGGTGGACAGCCAATAATCGACGACTATCGGAACCTGCGGACACTGTATCCGGAATTTTTGCACCAACTGTTGGTGTAAAACAGGAAATCTCTGTAAACCCAATACTGGCAATGGCTTGAACTTCATGACTGTTTTTGTGTCCACAGTTGAAGTCAAAGTATTCCGCATAGCAAGTGATTTGTTGGAAATGGCATTAAGTTTTAAGGGGGATTGAGAAAGAAAGGAGCTTGTGATCTGTCACCGGTTCCGGCGGTTGTTCCTCAACTGGCAATTATACTGGCTTTTGGGCCTTACCCGGGCGAATTCACTCTGATTAAACTCTGAAATTATTCACATTCCCATATTGAAATCGTCTGAAAACGGCTTACATGAATACATCGGATGACTTCTATTGCTATGAGGGCTGTAGTGGAGGAAGCAAGGAATGATTCAAATTCTGGATGCTTCCCGAGAAATACCTTTGCAAATTCATTCCATGCTTTGCCTCTCCTGACAGGTTTTGCTGTGCCGATGACAGTTATTACTTCTGTTTCAAGCAGATTCTGTTGAGATTGAGTTCGATTATCTATTAGGAGGGCAACATGGGTTGAATTAAGAATATTTCTGTATTTGCTCGTGTCTTTTGGTGTTGCAAAGATAACCTTTTTCAAATCTGCTGTCAGAGCATAAGTAACAAGCGAAGTGTAAGGTTTTCCATTGTCGTCGGTGGCAAGTACAGCAAAAGGTTCTTCTCTATCAAAGACCTTCAGTCTCTCAGGCACTGACATAGTCCCTTTTTGCACAGTAACCGGAATCTGTTCTTTTTGAACAATCATATCTGTACGGCTCCTTTCTCATTTTTCTCTTATGACTTTTCTACTTTCTCAATATATGCTTTGATGCTGAACTTTGATCTGCATCCATTATAACTCATGTATCGTATTTTCCCAAAAACAATTCTCTCATTCCATGCCCGGTCATGGACCCCTCCTATGCTCCAGGCAATACCGGCATATCCATTGGGGTCTCTGCCGTCGAGTTCGTATTTGTCGTTGAGATATATGGCTGTATCTATGGCCTCTTCCGGGGAATTAGTCCACTCAAGTATCTTTTTTGCCCAGTACATCCTCATATATCCATGCATCTTTCCCAGCTTTACCATTTCCATCTGGGCTGCATTCCACAATTGGTCATGTGTTTCGGCCTTTTCAAATTCCTCCAGGGAATAAACATAGAGCCGTCTGTCCTGCCTGTGATCATTCAAAGTCTGCTGCGCCCATTTTGGGAAACCATCAAAGCTATCATAATCCGGATTGTAAAAACAATAATTGTCCGATAGTTCCCTGCGGACTATCAGTTCCTCAAGGAAACTGTTTTTTGCAAGATTCGGGGCGCTGCTTTTCTCAACCTCCAGAGCAAGCCTCTGCGCTGAAAGCTGACCGAAGTGGAGATAAGGGGAAAGAGCGGATTGACCATTTTGCACAGGGTTGTTTCTTCCTGTTTCATATTCATAAAGTTTTCCATCAATAAACTCTTTCAATGCTTCAAGAGCATGTTCTTCGCCGGGGGTGATCCAGTCAGCCTCTTTAATGCTTTTATCGATTCTCAATGAATCGACAGTTTTATTCCATTGAATTTCCTGCACTTCTTTTTTCCATAGAAAAGGATGTTTTTGCGGGGCAGGGAAGGAATCCATAAAAAACGGCAAAGCTCTCTTAATCTTTTTTCTGATCGTGTAGGCTCCGTATTCCGCCTTCTGTGATGCTATTGTGCAGGGTACTATATTGTGTGCGTCCACTTCAAAAAAGGGGACATTAATAATATTCGCAACTTCATTTTTCCATTGCCTTTTGATGCGAAGGGGATCAAAATCAACTACAAGGGCAGAGACTCTGTAATTATTTACAAACTTTGAAACAACAACCCCCGGGTCTCCTGTTAAAAGAAAAAAGGGGACAGAAAGTCCTTCGAGTTTTCTTGAGAGTTCTTTAAGACCTGCAAGCATAAAGGCATACTGGCGGATTGCTGCGTTGAGGAAACCGGGTACGACGCAGAAAACTACTGCCAGGGGCACGTTTTTTCTCAGTGCCAATTCCTGCGCATATACGAGCGCCCAGTTGTCATTTACCCTTTGATCACGGCTCATCCAGTAAACAACAGGACCGCCTTCAGCAACTCCTTCCTTAAGTGTAACTATTCTCTCGCTTAGCATACCCCGTACCATTTGTTTCAATCATGATTATTGTTATATAACAGAGTGACAAGTTTTGCTACAATGAAAGCCCAAGGCCGATTAATGAAAACTGCAAGGAGCCGGACATCAGATTGATAAAGCTGGACCTTGCATCGGCGAAATAAGAAGGGCATTATAAAAGGACTCTCAGACACAAGTAATATAAAACACAGAATATTGCATGGAGAAAAAGTTGCTCAAGCCATGTCAGCGGCCCTGATTTTTTGCCGAGAAAACCCTCGCCTGAAATGGGCAGGGCGATAAAAAGCATGGACAGCCAGAGTATTATAATATAGAGACAGACAAACAGAAAAGAGAGGCTGTCAAAACCGAAAAGCGTTGTTGCAATAGCATAGATACTGCCAAATATGCCGCTTGTTATGAGGTGAATGCAAAGACCTGACACATAAAGGAATGGAGGGTTCTCTTTCAATCTGAGCGTCCGGAAAAGGAAGGAGCCGTCGACGGCAAACAGACTGGACTTGAATATATGAAGACGGAAAAGAATATCGGATATTAAACCCATAATAATGCCTGAAACTGCTCCTGATATGAAACCTGCCAATGTCTGGTGCATACCTCCTCCTTTCTGTTATATTGAAATCATTCCAGGCGGCATAAAAACGGTGAAACGGCCATAAGGAGCCATGAGGGCGCTTTGGGGCGCCATCAGTTCTTTCTCTTTTATAAGTCCGGAATTGACGAGTATAGAACACTGCATTGTCGAAAGTTTGCCTGTTAACGGTTTGATCGGGGAATGGTTTACTTCAAAACGGATCAATCTTCCCGGAGTTCCGTAGAAACCAACAGCAGGGCCTGTGAGAAACAGGGCTGCTTCCTTAATACTTTGAAAAGGCACAGGATTTGACGGGTTGCGATCTTCTTTTAATTCGATTTTGAAATTTCCTCCCCAATTGCCGTCAACTTGATATTGATAAGGATAATCATCGCCATACCGGGCATCAAGATTCATGGAAATAGATTGCCAGGGAATTTTCAGCAGTCCGGTAACAAAGGAAATAAACTGCGAGGTAATGCCGCTCTTGAGAAAATAAACCGCAGACATACCGGTTACGGGGTCAACTATATATGTACGGATATTTGCCTGATTATAGGAAAAATGAAGAAAAGGAAAAAGAGAGGAAGTGACATTTTTGCTTTGAAAAATGACAAGAGAAATGATGGTTTTATCCTCATATTTTGATGCAAAAGGTATATCGGCAGGAATAAAAGACCGCAATCTTTTCTGAGGTATGAGCCAGGAAAGGTAAAGGACATCGTAAATGTCCATCTGTACCGTAAATGAAGGTATAACACCCATGGATTATATTTTTATTATACCGGACATTGATATAGAATGATATTGCAAAAGCATATGGTTTTTTGCCGGATAAAGCCCTTGAAATTGATGTCAACATGTGGGATGTCTCGTCAAGGCTTGAAACAAAAAGAATAAAAGAAATACTTGCCATTCCCGACAACGGCAGTCTTGGCGCAGTTCTGAAGCAGAAGGATCATCCCTTTACGGCCTGTTGCCCAAACCCCTTTCTTGACTGTAAAACCAGTGCTTAACATTTTCTCTAAATTGTTCCCAAGGAGTAGCGCAGGGGACCGTAAATAAGTAAATAACACAGCGGGTCGCAGGTCGGTGGTAGCAGATAGAGGTTATGACAGTGCGGCATGAAGAGTATAGGACAGACATTGCCGACCAAAATGACCGGAAGAATAAGAATGACAAAAAAATGGGGCGTCATTGTTATCGATATACAAGGCGATTTCACGAAATTCAGGCAGGGTAGTCTTGCCGTGCCCGGTTCAGACGAAGATTACGTTAAAAACGTCGAGACAGCCAACCTGCAGTTCAAAGAACTTGGCGTCCCTATTTTAGGTACTCAGGATTGGCATCCCCCTGATCACATCTCCTTTGTAACCAGCCATCCGGGGAAGAGACCTTTCGAAACAATAATGATTGATGGAGGAACACAAGTTCTCTGGCCACCTCATTGCATCCAGGGGACGGAAAATGCCCGTGTACTTATAGATAACAGCCTCTTTCTTGCGATCGTAAAGAACGGACAAGACCCGGATGTTGAAAGCTATTCGTTCTTTCAGGATGGGAAAGGTACAAAAACGGAAATGGATACCATGCTGCGGGTAAACGGGATTGAGGAGGTCATCCTCTACGGGATTGCCACAGAATACTGCGTGAGAGCAACATCTTTGGACCTGCTTGCGGCCAGCTACAAAACGACTGTTATAGAGGGTCTATGTCGGGGTGTGTCCCTCGAAGCTGCTGCGACCGCACTCGACGAGATGAGACGTAAGGGAGCAAGGGTGATCACCGCATTTGACGAGATAATTGAGGAAATCCGTCGGGAAATTTCCGATAAATGAACAACTTATTTTTACTTGTGTTGCAAATGTGGGACAACAAAGCTATGAAAACTTAAGCCGTCCATGCCCGCATTGAACCACAAACAAAGGAAAGGGTGGAAGAGATCATTCGGAGCCTTGGCCTTACTCCCACGGAGGTCATCCGCATCTTTTACAAGCAAATATCACTCCGTGGCGGGTTGCCTTTTCCGGTTGAGAACGGTTATTCCAACCTTTTTTCTTTCTCCTTCAATGCCCATAAAACCTTTTCCGGCGTGATGGGCAGATCTTTGATGCGTATTCCGACAGCATCATAAATGGCATTAGCAATCGCCGGTGCGGTGGGGACAAGTCCGGGCTCGCCGATACCTTTTGCGCCAAAGGGACCGTCTTTGTCGTCTGTCTCGATAATCACCGCCTCAACAGGCGGGACATCCTTTGCTGTGGGCATCTTGTAGTCAAGAAAACTTCCGTTTTTGAGTACGCCTTTGTCGAAGATCATCCTCTCGCCCATGGCATATCCGATCCCCATGAGGCCGCCGCCGTAAATCTGCCCTTCAAGGAGCATGGGATTGATCGCTCTACCCACATCGTGGGCTGCTATATATTTCAGGATTTTTACCTGTCCTGTCTGTTTGTCTACCTCTACCTCCACACCGTGGGCACCGTATGCGTATGAAACGGACAAGTTGCCTTTAAAATCCTTGTCAAAATTCTCATTGGCAGGGTCATAAAAATATTCTGCCATAAGCATTTGGCCGTTGCTCTTATAATGGGCATTGCGCAAGACTTTACCCAGGGCAATGCTTTTCTCATTATCTATTGTTGAAAAAACTGTGCCCTTCCTGATATCGAGCGTTTCCGGGTCAACGGCAAGGCTCTTTGCCGCAATTTCCAGTATCTGTGCCTTTATCTTCTTTGCCGCACCGAGGGCTGAATTTCCCGCAACAAAAGTCGTCCTGCTCGCATGGGCGCCTACATCCCAGGGGCAGGCATCCGTATCGTTGTTAGTGACATGCACATCATTAACAAACGTGCCGAGGACCTCGGCCACAATCTGTGCAATCACCGTTTCCGAGCCCTGACCTATATCGGTAGCGCCGGTAAAGACATCTATCTTGCCATAGTCGTCTATCTTTATTGTTGTGCCGCATCCGTCGGACTTGTAAACCCGCGCACCCCCGCCTACATGGATGAGCGATGCCATACCTACGCCCCTGCCGTCGTGCTTGCCTTGTTTTGATTGCCAGTCAAGTTTTTTTACCACCGTCTCGATACATTCTTTCATACCGCAAGAGGTGATCTTGAAATTTTGAGGCGTTATCTCACCCGGTTCATTGGCATTTTTCAGCCTGAATTCACAGGGGTCAATGCCTGCCGCCCCGGCAAGCTGGTCAATGGACGATTCAATGGCAAAGGTTGCCTGCGGGTTGCCGTAACCCCTCATGGCCTGGCTGTATGTGTTGTTTGTGTAGACGCACTTTGCAGTGAATTTGATGTTGGGCACCTTGTAGAGAGAAGAAATAGGCATCATCATAACAGAAGGGGTTGTCGCCCCCCATGAAGTATAAGCGCCGTTGTCAAGTATCATGTCCATTTCCCTGAAGGTTAAATGCCCCTCCCTGTCGCAGCCCTGGGATATCTTCGTGACAGTGCATTGACGGGGCGATGTGGCAAAGAACTCCTCTTCCCTGGAAAAAACGATTTTCACCGGTTTGTGCGCCTTCATTGCAAGGAGAATCGCCAGATATTCATAGGCATAGGTGTCGAGTTTGCTCCCGAAGCCGCCGCCTATCGTGCACTGGATGATCCTTACCCGTTTGTTCTTCAAACCGAAGGAAGCCAGCGCCTCTATATAATCCTTCTGCGCCAGTGACGGTATCTGGGTGTTGCTGTACATGGTCAGATTGTTGTTCGTATCGAAAGAGGCGATGCACCCGCTTGTACCGAGACAGCAGTGCGTTACCCATTGTGTTGAGAAGGTATCCTCCACAATATAGGCGGACTCCGTTTTTGCCGCCTCAACATCTCCGCAGATAAGTTTCCAGGGGAGCTTCAATACATTCGACTTCATCTCTTCATGGATGAGTATTGCCCCTTCCTTTATTGCCTCCATGGGATCAAAAATGCCGGGCAATTCTTCATATTCAACGTCTATGAGCGCAAGGGCCTCTTCGGCAATCTCAGGGGTAGAGGCGGCTACGGCCGCCAGTTCGTCCCTCATGGAACAGACCTTGCCCGTTTTAAGGGGCGGGTTGTCCTTCATAACGCCGAATTTAAACGCAGGAATATTGGAGCCTGTGAGGATAGCCTTAACCCCGGCCAGCTTTTCCGCGCGGGATGTGTCAATTTTAAGAATCTTTGCATGAGGATGCTTGCTGTAGAGGATCTTTCCATAGAGCATTCCAGGTATTTTCAAATCCTGGATATACAAGGCATTTCCTGTTACCTTTGATGGGGCGTCTAACTTCGGGATTCTTTGTCCGACCGTTGACAGGGCTTTCATGCTCACCTCCTGCCTGTTATGGATGTTATGGCATCAATAATCTTTACATATCCCGTACACCTGCAAAGATTTCCTTCGATGGCCTCTTTAATGTCGTTTTCTGTAGGTTTATCCTTTTCATCCAGCAGGGCCTTGGCCGACATGATCATGCCGGGCGTACAAAAACCGCACTGCACCGCACCCTCTTCGATGAAGGTCTTTTGAAGGGGGTGGAGTTCACCGTCCGCAGACAGGAGGCCCTCAATGGTGAAAACCTTTTTGCCCTCAACTTCAAGTATGGGGTAAAGGCATGAATTTACTGCCTGACCGTCGATAATGACGGTACATGCGCCGCACTCCCCATAGCCGCAGCCTTCCTTCGTACCGGTAAGTCCGCAGACTTCTCTTAAAAAGTACAGGAGTGTCCATTCAGGCCGAACCTCATACATTGCCTCTTCGCCGTTCAAAGTAAAAATGATTTCCCTTTTCATTCAACCCCCTGTGGCTGCATAGCCCTTTCTATCGCCTTCATAATCGCCCGTCTTGTAAGTACTTTTACCATCTCTTTCCTGTACCATGCCTCTCCCCGGAAACTGTCCCTCGGGGTGGCCTCGCTCGCGGCTATCTCTCCTGCCTCTTGCAGGACATCATCAGATATTGTTTTACCTTTCAGAAATGCCTCGGCTTCCTTTGCCCTGATCGGTCTTGGCGCAACAACGCCCATGGCAATCCTTGCATCTTTGCACAGGAGTCCCTCTCCTGTCTTTTCCATTGTAACCCGTGCAGCAATCCCCAATATGGGCAGATCCATGGCCTGTCTTCTCGTGTGTTTTATATAAGCAGAACCCGTATTGTCCCCGAAAAAGGGCATCCGGAATCCTTTTACCAGTTCACCCTTCTCAAGGACTGTCTTATTGGGACCCAGAAAAAAGGCGTCAATATCAACCATGCGTTCGCCATTTTTCCCGACAACTGTTACTCTCGCATCAAGGACAAGGAGCGGACAAGCAGTATCGGCTGAAGGGGCGGCATTGCAGATATTTCCGCCTATTGTAGCCACGTTTCGTATCTGACGGGAGCCAAGGTTGCTTGCTGCGTCATAGAGGGCGCTATAGTATTGCCTGATGAATACATTCTTCACGATATCACTGTGGGTGGCGCCGCCGCCTATCCAAAGGCCATCTCCCCCTTCGATATTGGTAAGGTCTTTAATATTCCGTAATGAAATCAGGTTTTTAGGTGCAATCTTCGTCTGCCTGAGCAAAACCAGCACATCCGTCCCTCCCGCGATAAACCGTGCATCCTCGAGCCCCTCCATCAAGTCGATTGCTTCCTGAATGGTTTGCGGCTTATAGTATTCGTAAGCTTTCATCCTTACCCCCTTTCTATCAAATGCAGGGTCAGCCCTTGACTTTGACAGGAAATGCGCTGTCAATGATCAACGGACAGACCCTTTTCATTCTTTCACTACCCTTTTAACTGTTCACTATTCACTTCTTTTATTCCCGGTTGTCAAAAACCCTTTTCGTCTTTCTCTCAGATCTCGGCAGCGTTGCATGGTCAACCAGTTCAATATCACAACTTACCATTATCTGTTTCTTTATTTCGTGCTCGATGGCCTTTTTCACGTGTTTATCTTCATGGTGCGAGAAATCGGATGCCCTCTCTACCCTGATCAGCATATGGTCTTTGCCGTCCTCTTTCCTGTGAAGAATTACCTGATATTCACTTCCGACCCCTTTAACATGCGAAAGTATCTGATCTATGTGACTTGGATAGATATTCACCGCCCTGAAGATAAACATATCGTCCGACCGGCCCAGTATTCTGTCGTGCATGGGCATAATGCTCCCGCAGGGGCATCTTTCGGGGATAATTTTTGTCAGGTCTCTTGTCCTGTAACGGATAAGGGGCGCTGCCTCCTTTTGTAATGTAGTAACCACCATTTCTCCCGCTTCCCCCGGCTTAACCGGCTCCAGGGTCTCCGGATCGAGTATTTCCAGTATGTAATAGTCTGCCCAATAATGGATGCCCCTGTGATGGATGCAATCCAGCCCGGTCCCCGGACCATACAACTCCGTAAGCCCGGGAATGTCGAAAAGCTGCTCCGTTTTGACGCCTGACAGTTCCGATATCCTTACCCTCATGGCATCGCTGCTTCTTTCAGAGCCGAATATCATCTTTTTCAGGGCAATTTTTCCTCTAAGGCCGCGTTTATCTATCTCTTCTGCCATGAGCAGTCCCATAGAGGCAGTACAGCAGACAACCGTTGTCTGAAAATCTTCCAGGAACTGACATTGCATATCGAGGTTCCCCGGACCGATGGGGATGGACATGGCGCCGAACCTCTCACAGCCGTTCTGAAAGCCCCATCCGGCAGTCCACACGCCGTAGCCCACAGCGATCTGGATCCTGTCTTCCAGGGTGCATGCCGCATACTCATAGCACCGTGCAAACATCTGCGCCCAGTCATCCACGTCTTTTGCCGTGTAGCACAGGACTTTTCTCTTGCCGGTTGTCCCGCTTGAGGCATGAATACGGATAATCTTTTCAAAGGGCACGCTCTGAAGCGGAAAAGGGTATCCCTCCTGGAGGTCTTTGCTGGTTGTGAAGGGTAATTTTCTGATATCCTCCAATGTTTTAATATCGCCGGGCTTTACGCCCGCTTCATCAAACTTTTGTTTATAGTGTTTTGAGCCGTTATATGTATGATTTACCGTCCATTTCAGCCCCTTCAGTTGAAAGGCCGCGAGTTCGGCTTCCGTCTTCATCTGTGCATCAAATCGTTTTTCCATAAATTTTTATCCTCCCTATCAAAAATCAACTCAACGATGCCCTGATGCAAGAAAACAGGGTCGTTTATCGTCTTTTTTTCAATTTTAACTTTAACAGGCGGCGTAGTCGTCCTGTCTCTTCCACATTTATAACATGTGTTTCGGGATCAATGGCAACGCCGTAGTCGGTTTCAGCACGTTCTATACTTACATATCCTTCGATTACGTCGTTTAATACCATATCAGGCTCGCGTTCAAGGGGATTGCCGTAACCGCCACCGCCGGGGGCATCAATGGTTACTGTGTCGCCCGGCTTCAATTGGGTCAATCCATAGGCGTTTCCCGGTATTCCATTGATGAGGAGTTTGGCCCTTGTGCCGGGTTTGCCGTCGAAGAGTCCTTCCGCAGGGTAGGAATACCTCCCTGCCTGTATCCCCAGGTTGACGGGCGGAATCGGGGCATACTGGTCGTCAGGTATCCTGAAGGTCTCCCTTTTCCCGAGACCCCCCTTCATCCTGCCGGGGCCGCCTGAATCGGCAAGGAGTTCCCTCTTTTCTACAATAAGCGGGGTATCGCTTTCAAATATCTCAACAGGCGTATTCGCGCCGTTTGCAGGGAAGATGTAGACGTAATTGCCGTCGTTGGCAATGCCTGCCCCCATGCCTCCTCCCCTGATGATCACCGAATGCCATGGTTTCCCGTCCTTTTTCCTTCCGTAAAAAACGTTCATTGCAGCAGGGGTGCCGCCGGAGGCCGCAATCACCCTGTCAGGCAGTACATGCGACAATGCCCGGTAGATCACCTCGGTAAGGAAATGGCCCACCCCCATCCGCGCAGCCACGGCTGCAGGAAACCTGCAGTTCACAACACTGCCTTCAGGAGCAAAGAGTTTTATAGGTTTTGCGCAGCCGTCATTATTGGGGATATCCGGGGCAAACATACTCTTTATTGCCATAAACACATAGGCAAAGGTAAAATTAAAGACAACATTGCCGCCCCAGTCTACCTGGCCGGAAGAACCCTCGAGATCAACGATGATATCATTGCCTCTTATCTCAACCTTTGCCTGAATAGTAATATCGCCCTTTCCCTTCATCTGTTCGATTATGCCTTTTGCCAGGTAGATGCCGTCAGGGATCTTCTCGATCTCCTCCCTCATGCTCTTCTCGGTAAGGCCGATAATCTGGTCCGCCAGGTCATCGAGGTCATCAAGCCCGCTTTCCCTGAGCATCTGCCGTACCTTCTCCGCACACACATGGTTTGCAGCTATCTGGGAGCGGATATCTCCGATAACCTCATCAGGTGTCCGTACGTTCCATCGGATCATATCCAGGACCGGTTCGTTAAGGACCCCTCTGTGATAGAGCTTCACAACAGGGATAAAAAGACCTTCTTCAAAAACATCATGGTTGTCCGAGGCAACGCGACCGCCAATATCGGAGTGATGAAAGACACAGGCCGTGAACGCAACCAATTTTTCTTTATAAAAGATAGGACTCATGACGCATACATCGTTCAGATGACCGGCCAGCACCCAGGGATCGTTCGTAATAAACACGTCGCCGGGCTGGTAATGATCTAAAGGAAACCTATTGACAAGGTTTTTTATACCCAGAGCCATGGCCCCTGATTGTCCGGGAGTGGCAAGGCTCCCCTGGGCCAGTTCACGACCCAGCCTGTCCGTGAACATGCATGTGTAATCATGGGCATCCCGGAGCAGGCTCGAAAAGGCTGTGCGGGCTACGCTTGAGTCTGCCTCGTCTACAATGGAAATGAGTCTTCGCCATAAAATCTCTAACGTTATCGGATCAAAGGTGCCAGCCATCTTCATATCCCTCCGATATCAATCCACAGAAACCCGAATTCATCTGTCGATATATGGCCATCCTCACCCACGATAAGAGTTGACTCCTTTTCTTCAATGATGGCCGGCCCGGTGAACCTGGCACCGGGAAAGAGTTTGTACCTGTCGTATACAGTAAAAGGAATGAATGCCCGCGCGATAGGTGAGTATGCAAGGCGCTGTCGCTTAATTGCGGCATTAAGAGTCTGTCCCTTCTTTTTATCAACTTTGGGTAGTTGCAGGAGCCTCTCGGGAAGACTGGCCCTTACCTTGAAATTGATAAATTCCACTTCGGATTCAGGATATGTCCTTCCATAGAGTTTTTTATAGACATCGTCAAAGTAACGTCGGATATCAGCTCCCTGGAAATTTGTAAAATCCCCGACAGGCAAGGGTATATTGATTTCCGCACCCTGACCCACAAAACGCATGTCAAGAGACCGCTCATATCGGATGACTTCATCCGCTTCCTCTTTCCTGAGTATTTGAAAGGCGTCTCCTTCAAGACCTTTGAAGATACCTTCTATTTCATCAAATCCAACATTATTCAGAGAAACTTTGTGACTGCGCAGCAGATCAAATGCACGGGGGGCGGTGAAAAAACCCATTGCTGAACCTACGCCTGAATTCGGCGGCACCATCATCCTGGGTACCCCCAGTTTCTTTGCAAGGCCATAGGCATGAACCGGGCCTGCCCCGCCGAAGGCTGCTATCGTTACAACTCCGGGATTTCCGCCTTTTTCGGCAATGTG
This sequence comes from Pseudomonadota bacterium, assembly GCA_026388255.1. Lineage (NCBI taxonomy): Bacteria > Pseudomonadati > Pseudomonadota > Pseudomonadota bacterium. The sequence goes on from JAPLKC010000038.1 coordinate 13,794, forward strand.
TGTCTTGGCCGCCGCCGCCATCGTTTCATTGATGAGATCGTGGATCCCCCAGACAGCCTGTATAAAGGAAACACCGAGGGGCCCTGCTATCTTCTCTTCGACGCCGTGCCGCGCGCTTTCCTTGTCGAGCTTCATCTTCCCTCCGAGAAAATAATTCTCGTCAAGATAGCCCAGCAGAAGATCGGCATCGGTTACACAGGGATCCGTGCCTTTTCTTCCGTAACAGATAGGCCCGGGCACTGCCCCGGAACTTTCCGGTCCGACCTGAAGCGTGCCCAACTTACTTACTTTGGCAATACTGCCGCCGCCGGCGCCAATCTCCATAAGGTCTACTACGGGCACCTGGATTGTGAGACCGCTTCCCTTCATGAACCTTTGTACGCGTCCCACCTCAAAAGTCGGTACGATACCGGCAACCCCTTTCTGTATCAGACACGATTTTGCCGTTGTACCTCCCATATCAAAGCAGAACATTTCGGAGACATTGAAGTGCCTGCCGTAGTATTGACCTGCAATGACTGCCGCTGTGGGCCCGGACTCGATAATCCTTACAGGGAACTCGGCCGCTGTTTCCACAGAGGTAACACCGCCACTGCTGAGCATGATAAAAAGCTTGCCCTTAAAACCGATGCGCTTCAGCCGCTCAGCCAGATTAGACAAGTAACGCCCTGTAAGTGGCTTGACATAAGCGTTGGTAACGGTTGTGCTCGTTCTTTCATATTCTTTTATCTGCGGCAAAACATGGTATGAAATGGAGATGGAGACGTCCGGGGCCTCACGGGCGATGATCTCCCTGAGCATGAATTCATGGGAGGGGTTTTCAAATGAATTAATGAGACAGACAGCAATTGACTCAACACCCATATCGAGGAGTGTTCGCACAGCTCGCCTCGCGTCTCCCGGGTCCAGGGCCTTCAGGATACTCCCGTCGCTTCGGACCCTTTCATCCACTTCAATGCGATATCTCCTTGGTATAAGAGGCTTGGGAAATTCGGCAAAAATATCGTAAGGCGCATAGCGCAGTTCACGGCCTATTTCCAGGACATCCCTGAATCCCTTTGTTGTAATAAGTCCTGTCCTGGCACCCTTCCTCTCGATAATGGAATTGATGACAAGGGTCGTTCCGTGTATCAGTTCGTCGAGCTTTGCCACAAAGTCCGGTGTGGAGGCACCCAAGGCTTTTATCCCCTTTCCAACAGCTTCCGAAGGGTCATGCGGTGTAGTCAGACGCTTATCGGTCTGAATCCGGCCTGTTCGATCATTCAACAGGACAAAGTCGGTGAATGTGCCGCCAATGTCGCAGCCCAGCCGGTAGTGCTTGTCTGTCATATATCCCTCCAAACTCGGCTAAACCATCATTGACCCTGCTGCAAGCAGCAGGGTATCCACTTCACCACTCCCTTGAGGGGAGGGTGATATCAGAAACTCACCCCCATAAATTCAAAACAACGCAGGCTCTTGAAACTCTCCGAATTCCTGCCTGAAAATATTTGTCATCTCACCCACTGTTGCGTATGCCTTACAGCATTCCACAAGAGCGGGCATGATGTTTTTACCTTCCTTTGTTGCTGACTCAAGTACCTTTAAAGTGTGGAGAACATCGCTCTGCGACCTTTGTTTTTTTACCTGTCTGAGATCCTCTATCTGTTTTTCTGCTGATTCATAGTTATATTCGTGGAGTTCAACTTCTTTTGATTCACCTTCCTTGTATATATTTACTCCCACCTTTAAAAGTTCACCGGATTCAAGTCCTTTTTCCACCTCGTATGCCTGGCGCGCAACAAGTCTCTGGATATAGCCCTTGGAGACTGCTTTTATCATGCCGCCATATTGTTCTATCTTTTCCATCTCTTCCTCAATCTTCTGTTCCATCTCCTTTGTGAGGGTCTCGATGAAATAGCTCCCCGCAAGAGGATCAACGGTGTCACGTAGACCCATCTCGTCCATCAGCAATTGGAGTGTGCGGAGCGAAAGCAGGGCTGAATGGGGTGTAGGGATCGTGTATGCCTCGTCATAACTGCACAACGCGGTAGTCTGTGCCCCGGATAAAGCGGCTACAAGCGCATAGTAGGCCCCCCGCATGATGTTGTTTTCAGGTTGCGCCTTTGTGAGTCCATATCCGCCTCCTCCAAAGAGTCCGCGCAGGAAGAGGTTTTGCGGGTTTTTCACATCGTATTTTTCCTTCAGGTTTCTTGCCCAGAGTTTACGTGCCGCCCTGAATTTTGCAACCTGCTCCCACATGTTGCCGAAAACATTGAGGTTGAAGGAAAATCTCCCCACAAAGTCGTCAACAACATACCCTCTTGCAAGGACGTTGTCTATGTATGCATTGGCTATCAGTATGGCATAAGCGATTTCCTGGGCTGGTGTTGCGCCCGATTCCCGTATGTGATACCCGCATACGCTCACCGGGTTTGTACGGGGCATAGCGGTCATAGAGTACTCTATCGTGTCTCCGATGAGTTTTACTGCCGGCTCGACGGGAAATATCCATGCCCCCCTGCCTACCATCTCTTTTAAAATATCATTCTGGGGCGTAGCCGATATGACCTTCGCATCATACCCGTATTTTTCACCTACAGCCTGATACATGGCGAGCATTATGGAAGCAACGGCGTTTATGGTAAGGCCGGCACCGATTTTGTCCAGCTTTATGTCTTTAAAGGCGATTTCGAAATCACGGAGCGTATCAACAGCCATACCGACCCTGCCTACCTCCCCCTCTGACATGGGGTCGTCGGAGTCATAGCCCATCTGGGTGGGAAGGTCAAAGGCGACATTGAGTCCTGTCTGGCCATGGGAAATCATGAGTTTGAAACGCTGGTTTGTTTCTTCGGGGGAGCCGAACCCTGTATATTGTCTTGTTGTCCACGCCCGGGATCTGTATCCGAGCGGATGAATACCTCTGGTGTAAGGATACTGCCCCGGGTCTGCAACGTCTTTATCATAATCAAAACCTGTTCGGTTCAAATCTTCCGGTGTATATGAAGGCTTTACATGGATGCCGGATTCCAGAATTACATCGAGGATCCGGTCTTTTTCATCTTTTATATAGCGAGCAACTGCCATGTGCGCCTCCTATGCCTTTTTCATGTGAGTTTTTATAAACTCTATCGTTTCGGAAAGAGGGGTCCCACCGGGAAAAACGCCTGCAACACCGAGCCCTTTCAGTTTGGAAACATCTTTCGCGGGGATCACGCCACCCACAAAGACTGTTTTACCAATAATGTCTTCTTCGCGCATCTTCTTCATCAGTTTCTCGACAATCGGGATGTGCGCGCCGGTCATAATAGAAAGCCCGATGATGTCAACATCCTCCTGAAGTGCAATACGAACAATCTGGTCAATTGTCTTGTGGAGTCCCGAATAGATAACCTCCATGCCGGCTTCTTTGAGCGCGTGAGAAACTACCTTTGCCCCTCTATCGTGGCCATCCAGCCCCGGCTTCGCAATCAAAACTTTTATACTTTTTTCATGCATTGCATATTCCTCCAACTGAAAAACACCTTTTTGTTTGTAAAACTAAAGCCCGGTTATCTTTAACGCCTTCCGGGCAGCAGCATATGGATCAATTTCTCTTTTTTGCAGTTTTTTTACTATACCCTCGAAGCGCTTATCTCCAGCCCATGCATTGAGGGCATTTTTCCATATTTCTTCTTTTAGAAGGGCAAACATGAGTATCTTTAATTTTTCTTTTTTAAGGTCTTTGCCGTGGGTATTTTTATTTAGGTAAACAAAATGTGCGTTAATGGCATCAATAAGGCTTTCTATGCCGCTGCCTTCCTTTGCCTGTACTGTTAAAACAGGGGTTTGCCAGCCCTTTGTTTTAGTCTGACAGATATATGCTGCAATATCTGTTGAAATATCTTCGGCGCGGATATTGTCGGTCTTATTGATTGCGACAATATCGCCTGTTTCAAGAAGCCCTGCCTTCATCAACTGGATTTCGTCGCCGTAGTCCGGTGTTAAAATGGTAATTATCGTATTGCACAGGAAATATATTTGCATATCGGTCTGACCGGCACCGACCGTTTCCACCATAATAATCTCTTTACCGAGGGCTTCGAGGACATATACCGCGCCCGCTGTCGCCTGTGAAATCCCTCCGGGGTAGCCCCTGTTTGCCATGGATCGTATAAAAATACCCTCCGTCTTCTCGGCGTCCCTCATCCTTAAACGATCTCCAAGAAGAGCCCCGTTATCTTTCGAGCTTGTAGGGTCAACGGCAATGATCCCTACCTTTTTCCCCTTACCGGCAAAGTTTACGGCAAGCTTGTTAATGAGGGTGCTCTTCCCTGCACCGGGCGTGCCTGTTACCCCTATTATATGTGCTTTTCCTGTGTGGGGAAATAGAAGCGAGATTGCCCTGTGTCCTTCATCACCACCCTCTTCTATCATGGAGATCAGACGCGCTGCGCTTTTCTCATCCCCCTGCAGCACCTTTTTTGCCAGATCCATGTTTTACATTGCCCCGTTTAATCCTCTTCTTCAACAGGTTCTTGCCCCTTGTGATATGCTTACGGACAAGCTTCTCGACGCGTGTTGCGTCCTTTACCTTCATCAGGGCAATCATATCCTTATGGTCATTAATAGATATCTCCACAAAGTCCTGGTAACTAAGGATTATGACCCTGAAACGATGAATATAATCTCGCAGGTCATATATCATAGCATACAACTTTGAGCTTCTGGCTATCTTGTAGAGTTTTTCATGAAAAGTTGTGTTCAGCTCTATAATCTCATCGTAACGCTTTTCCTTCAGGTTTTTTTCTTCCTTCTTTACTATTTCTTCAAGAACCGCTATGTCCTCGCCGGTTGCCCTCAGCGTTGCAAGATACGCTGCATACCCTTCAATAACGCTACGAAGGCCGAAGACATCATCTACGTCCTCTACCGTCACAACGTTTACGGCATAGCCGCCTCTGGGGAGCTTATGGATAAGACCCTCTTTTTCAAGTTTTTGAATGGCTTCCCTTACAGGAGTTCTGCTCATTTCCGCTTCTGCCGCAATCTTTTCCTCAATCAGTCGTTTGTTCGGCGGAAGAATCCCGTTTATTATGCTCTCTTTCAGTTTTTTGTGTACCTGTTCACGTAAAAATCTTCCTTTTCTTAATGTTTGTTCTTCGTCAACCATTTCTCCTCCTATTAATAAATCTATTCAGAATCAATCCTTCCCCTTACATCGCTCCTTGCTTCAGACGACCCCCTTAGCCTTCAATTGTTCTAAATGTTCTACAGAAATACCAAGCTTTTTGCAATAGATTTCCTCGTTATGTTCTCCGAACCTTGGCGGGAAGGGCAATATCCTGTTAAGGGATTTCACGTAGCTTGTTGTAAGTGGCTGTGGAGCAAGGTAGATTGTTGTGCCCGATCTTTCGTCTGTTGAAGAAAGGATCTCATCTTTTATGTACGGGTCCTCCAGCACTTCCTCGATTGTATTCACTTTTGAAATAGGAATGGTAGCGTTGGTAAAAAGACCGATTAGCTCATTTGTCCCGAATCTCACCGTAGCTTCTTCTATGGCCCTGTTAAGATTATCAACATCTTTTATCCTTCCCTCGTTTCTTGCATATTCGGGTTTCTCAAGGGCTTCAAAGCCGCCCATCTTCAGCATCCTCTCCCATTGCATGTCGTTCCCTACAGCGATATATACATAACCGTCCTTTGTTTTATATACACTTACAGGCGCAAAGAACTCGTGGGTATTCCCCCTTCTTTTGATCTTTTTGTTAAAGGATTTGGTCTGGGTAATAGGCACGGTCAGCCAGGAAACAGTGCTCTGAAACATTGAGACATCTATCCTTGAGCCTTCCCCTGTTATTGCTCTTTTGTATAATGCCTTCATAATTAACCCATAGGCGTGCTCACTCGTGCCCATATCGGGAAGAGGAACTCCAAGCACATAAGGAGGACCGTTTCTATCGCCGGTAATATCCATGAGCCCGCTTCTTGCCTGCAGAATGGGATCGTATGCAGCCTCGTTGCTCTCGGGGCCGAAGCCTGTAAGCCCCACCCATATAATGTTACTTTTTATGGCACTTATTGTTTCATAATCAATGCCAAGTTTTTTATAATTTTTTGGAAGCTGATTTGTGGCAAATATATCAACATTCAGATCAATAAGTATTTTTCTAAAAATATCCTGTGCTTCAGGCACTGCGAGGTCTAAAGTTATTGCCTTTTTATTACAGTTGATGGCAAGAAAATAAGTATACATCCTGTCTTCGTTGAGTCTGTTTTCCCCGACCCGCCTGTTGGGGTCTCCATAAACAGGGTGTTCCATCCTGATTACCCTTGTTCCTTCCAGTGATAATCTGTAAGTCAGAAATGGCAAGACCGTTGCCTGTTCAAGAGAAAGTATGGTAACATTCTTAAATATTTCGTAATCTTCCACAAATTCCCCCTTAAATATTGTATACTGTATACAGTAAATATATTATTGTTGTAAAATATTGTCAAGCAATTTGTATGCAAAATAAATCAAGTATATCTATATCCGGGGTTTCCCCATTATTTCAGTGAACCGGTAATTCCTCAAAGGCTGTGATAAAATTCTATTTTAGCCGGTGCTCCTATAAAAAGCGGAATCCTTACTACCTCTAATACCATGCTGCCTTCATTTACCAATCTTTGTTGACTCTTCCACACACTTCTCGACATACTATTTTTGAGTACAGGCACAATACATTATGACCCCAAAAACCCTTCTTCGCTTAATGAGCTTATGGCAAGGTCAGATGCACAGATGTATGCGGAGAAAAGAAGGAAACAGCAGTAATATTAGTCTAAAAACGGCCTTCCGGCTTTACATCAACAATATCAGAGAACTCCCGGTAAAAGAACAGTTGTCTTAACGAAAGGCAATCTGTTAAACTGTCCACGTTTATAAATAAAGGCAACTAAGAATTAAGAATCCTGGGTCGGGACACAAAGGACTTACGTAGGACGAATGGCAAAAAACAATAAAAATCCAACATCCAACATCCAACATCCAACATCTACAAAACTTTCCCCTTACCTCACGATTTTTACCAGCCGTCACATGGCAGTGATGGTTCTGCTGGGCTTTGCCTCAGGGCTGCCCCTTCCTCTCACAAGCGGAACATTGCAGGCGTGGCTGACCATTGCCGGGACAGACCTCCGCACTATAGGCATCTTTTCTCTGGTAGGTATCCCCTATACAATAAAATTCCTGTGGTCGCCGCTAATGGATCGTTTTGTGCCGCCATGGCTGGGACGTAGACGCGGCTGGATAATCCTTACGCAACTTGTTTTAATGATCGGCATAGGGATCATGGGTGTTATTTCGCCCCGCCATGCCCCGCTCATGCTTGCAACGCTTGCCTTCATTGTTGCCTTTACCTCTGCTTCTCAGGATATTGTTGTTGATGCATACAGAACCGATGTGCTCCCTGTTGTTGAGCGCGGCATTGGTGTTGCCGTTTTCTTAACCGGTTACCGCATTGCCATGCTTGTTGCCGGGGCACTGGCGCTTATATTGTCGGAACATATCGGCTGGCAGAGAACCTACCTTCTTATGGCAGGATTGATGATAATCGGCATGCTCGGAACGTTTGCAGGGCAGGAACCTGATTCAAACATAGCGCCGCCCAAAAGCCTTGAAGAGGCAATATGGGGACCGCTGAAAGACTTTTTTTCCCGCCGTTTAGCCTTAGTCTTTATGCTGCTGATTATCCTCTACAAGCTGGGGGATGCCTATGCAGGAACTCTGACAACCGCCTTTTTGTTGAGGGGAGTCGGCTTTACTCCAACTGAGGTCGGCACGATCAACAAGGGCATGGGGCTTATTGCAACAATCATCGGCGCCCTTTTCGGCGGTGCCCTCATGATAAAACTCGGGCTCTATCGCTCACTCATGGCCTTCGGCCTCCTCCAGATGGTGTCCAACCTGTCATTCATGGTTCTTGCCTGGACAGGGAAAAATTATTTTATGATGATCTTTGCCATAGCCTTTGAAAACCTGGCAGGCGGCATGGGCTCGACAGCCTTTGTTGCGCTTATCATGGCCCTGTGCAACAAGAGCTACAGCGCTACCCAGTTTGCCCTGCTTTCATCCATTGCCGCTCTCGGAAGAGTTTTCATCTCGCCTTCGGCGGGCTATGTGGTAGAATACACCGGCTGGGCAACCTTTTTTTTCCTTACAACCCTTACCGCCCTTCCCGGACTGGTGTTGCTCTGGTGGCTGCAGGGAGAGATTGCCTTGCTGAAAAAGGATTAATACTATCATTTAGATATGAACAATTATGATAAGTTAAATGGACATTGAGAAAAGACAAAAAGATTATCTCTCACAGAGGCCGCAGAGATCGCAGAGAAAGGCGGTGTGCTTCTATTCCGCAGCCCATTGATGAGACTGCTTCAATGGGCTGCATACAATCCGGCCTGATTACGTTTTTTCTCCGGAATCCGGCCGGAAAGAAAAGCTTTTCTCTGCGCCCTCTGCGTTCTCGAACGACCGCAGGGGAGTGGGCGAGAGGATATGTTAAAAGGTCTTTTGACATATAGCACTCAATTATTCATCCAGGAGGTGCATAATGATAAAAGAAATAGGTTTTAATGAAATCGAAGGCATTATGGTCGGTCATGCAAATGACCTGGAAGCGGCAACGGGTGTCACTGTTATCATAAGTGAGCAAGGCGCTACAACAGGGGTGGATGTAAGAGGCGGCGCTCCCGGAACCAGAGAAACTGACCTCCTGAATCCTGTCAACCTGGTGCAAAAAATTCATGCCGTCATGCTGGCAGGAGGCAGCGCTTTCGGGCTGGATGCTGCTGCCGGTATCATGCAGTATCTTGAAGAAAGGAAAATCGGCTTTGATGTCAAAGTAACGAAAGTTCCCATTGTTTGCGGTGCCGCCCTATTTGACCTCACAATCGGTGATTACAGCATCAGGCCTGACAAAAAGATGGGGTATCAGGCATGTGTGAATGCCGACAGCAAAGATGTCGGGCAAGGAAATGTGGGCGCAGGCACCGGAGCTACAGTGGGTAAAATTATGGGCATGGAGCGGGCAATGAAGAGCGGCCTGGGGAGTTATGCACTTCAGGCAGGAGATTTGAAAGTCGGCGCCCTTGTTGCCGTGAACTGTCTGGGCAATGTCATTGATCCGGTTACAGGAGAAAACCTTGCAGGACCTCTTGATGAAGATATGCTCATTGTGACTGATACCGAAGAAATCATGATCAAATCCTATGCTGAGAAAAAGGATCTTTTCAGCGGCAATACAACCATCGGTATTATAGTAACAAACGCCGCCTTTACCAAAGCACAGGCAGCCAAGCTGGCCTCCATGGCGCAAAACGGGTATGCCAGAACAATGAGGCCTGCCCACTCCATGTTCGACGGCGACACAATATTTGCCATGGCAACCGGCTTCGTTGAAGCCGATCTCACCGTCGTGGGTTTTCTGGCGGCAAGAGCAATGGAAAGAGCTGTTGTTGCAGCAGTAAAAAACGCCGAATCCCTCTGCGGTTTCAGGTGTTATGCCGACCTTAAATCCCGAACGAGCTTTAAGTAAATTGTACTGAATATTCTGTTGCCCCGGAAATAGTATGGACTACTTCATACCCCTGGCTATGGTTTTTTGTATTATTACACAAAAAACTTGACAGGAAAACCTTCTATTTCCAGTGCTTGTCCGTAGGGTAAACAGTGCCACAAACACAAATAAGCGGCATCTATGTTTTGCATTTCATTACTGATATGGTGTATAGTGTTCTCCCGGGATGGATAGATACCGTGAGGAAAGAGGATCACCATCACACACAAAATTAAAAGACACTGGGTGCAGGAAAAAGAAACGGAGACCTCAGAGGTAACATATTCAGTAGGATTAAATTGAAGAAAAATATATTTGTTTTTTTCAATATTATTGATCGGATGTTTCCTCTTTAATGCAGATGCTGCTAAATAAAATTCAATGAAAGGTGATAAGAAAATGGCAAATCCCCAGTTAACGGCAACAATTAATACGGCAAAAGGCAATATCAGGCTGACCCTTTTCCCGGACAAGACCCCCTTAACAGTTCTCAACTTTGTAAATTTATCCAAAAGGGGTTTTTATGACGGTCTTTCTTTCCACAGGGTAATACCGGATTTCATGATCCAGGGAGGATGTCCTATAGGCAACGGTACAGGCGGACCGGGATACCGCTTTAAAGATGAGTTTTCAAAAGATTTAAGGCACAGCAAACCGGGTATGCTTTCTATGGCAAATGCAGGCCCTGGTACAAACGGAAGCCAGTTTTTTATTACCCATGTGCCGACAGCCTGGCTGGACGATAAGCACGCCATTTTCGGGCAGGTTGTAGATGAAGAAGATCAGAAGGTTGTAAATAGTATTGCCGGTGGGGATAAGATTATTTCCATTACCATAGACGGCGATTACGAGGCACTGGTAGAACAGTACAAAGATCAGCTTGATAGCTGGGACAAGACACTGGGAAATACCGGGAAACAATAGATTTCAAAAAGGATATATCAGCAAAATGTCCCGCCCGCAACAGGATAGTTTTTGGGCGGGACATTTTTTTATTTTCCTGTCGTCAGGTATTCATGAATTGAGCGGGCTGCTTTTCGGCCTGCGCCCATAGCGAGGATAACCGTTGCAGCGCCGGTTACAATATCCCCTCCTGCCCAGACACGGTCCTTTGTTGTCTTTCCTGTCTCAGGATCGGCAACGAGCGTCCCGCGACGCGTTGTTTCAAGCCCCGGAGTAGTTGACGGCACCAGCGGGTTAGGGCTGTTGCCGATAGCACAGACTACAGCATCCATCTGCATACGGAAGTTTGAGTTAGGTATCTCTATGGGGGCTCTTCTCCCTGAGGCATCCGGTTCACCAAGTTCCATCCTCAGACATTCGATCTCTTTCAGCCAGCCGTTCTCATCCCCGATATATCGGACAGGCAGGGTCAGCACGTTAAAGATAACGCCTTCCTCCTCGGCATTTTCACTCTCTTCGAGACGTGCAGGCAATTCTGCATGAGAGCGCCTGTAAATGATCCTGGATTCAGCAGCCCCCATGCGGAGCGCTGTCCTTGCAGAATCCATGGCAACATTCCCCCCACCGACAACTGCTATTTTTATATGTTTTTTTACAGGTGTGGAAGACATGGGATAACGGTATCCCTGCATGAGATTCATACGGGTAAGATATTCATTTGCTGAATAAACCCCGTTTAAATTTTCTCCCGGAATATCCATAAACCAGGGGAGCCCTGCGCCTGTTCCTACAAAAACGGCATCGAATTCTTTCAATAATTCATCTATAGAGCGTGTTTTTCCTACAACATAGTCTGTAAAAACCTTCACGCCCAGCTTTTTCACATAGTCAACTTCCCTGGCAACAATTGCCTTGGGGAGACGGAATTCAGGAATCCCGTATATTAATACCCCTCCGGCCTTATGGAGTGCCTCGAAAATCGTTACCTCATGGCCAAGGAGGATCAGATCGCCGGCTACGGTAATCCCTGCCGGACCGGAACCGACTATGGCAATCTTTTTGCCGGTAGGCTTTGCTTTGGGCGGTATATCCACAACACCCTGTTTGGCCTCCCAATCTGCAAGGAACCGCTCCAGTCTTCCTATGGCGATTTCACCTTTCTTATTCACCAGGATGCACTGGGATTCGCACTGGCTTTCCTGTGGGCATACCCTTCCGCACACTGCAGGGAGACAGTTCTTTTCCTTTAATTTCTTTATTCCTGCCGTAAAATCTCTTTTTACAATACAGGAGATAAAATCAGGAATATCGATCTCTACAGGACAGCCTGTCTTGCATCGCGGTTTTTTACATTGCAGGCAACGCTTTGCCTCTGTAACGGCAAGTTCCTCTGTATAGCCCAGCGCCACCTCATTGAAATTATGACGCCGGATTTCAGGAGACTGCCTCGGCATATCGTTCCGGTTTAGATCTATTTTTGATGTTTTTTCTATCTTTTCTTCGTTCATACCTGGCACTTACCCCCCTCGTGGACTATCGGTTTGGGTTCACTTCGTCTGAAAAATAACACCTCTTCCTCAAGATATGCCTTTCTGCGTGCGAGAAATTCCTTCCAATCTACTTCATGCCCGTCAAATTCAGGGCCGTCAACACAGGCAAATTTCCTCTTACCGTTAACTGTTACACGGCAAACACCGCACATGCCGGTTCCGTCAATCATGATGGGATTCAGATTCACAACCGTTTTAATCCCCAAGCTCTTCGTAAGCTCTGATACATTTGCCATTAAAAATGTGCAGCCGTTTACAATAATCCTGTCAGGCGGGGTTAGGAGACCGTTGATGATATCCGGTAATCGGCTGACATGGCCCTTAAACCCCTGACTGCCATCACGGGTTATATTGAAAATTCTTTTTGATAAAGGGATAAACCTGTCAGTCCAGTATATCAGATAATTGCTCCTTGCCTCAAAGACGGTAATGATTTTATTTCCCGCTTCTTTTAACTCTTTCACGACAGGGTACATGCTTCCGATACCATAGCAGCCGCCGATGCACATGACTGTGCCGAAGTTGCTGATTTCTGTTTCGTTGCCCAGAGGACCGACACATGTGGCAACGCTATCCCCGTCTTTCAGGCAGGCAAGCGCTCCCGTTGATGCGCCTACTTCCATGAAGACAATGGTAATAGTGCCTTTTTGAGCATCCCAGTCGGCAACAGAGAGTGGAATGCGTTCGCCCTCATCGTTTGCGCGTACAATAACAAACTGACCCGGTCTTACTTTTGATGCTATTTCAGGCGTCTCGATAACAAGGAGGTGCATATTCGGAACTATCATCTTACGCTCTATAACTTTATTCATTTTGTCCCCCTTCTATCACCTTCATACCACCTACAACATCTGCCAGCAATATACCCCTGTAGCTGCTTCGAACCGGAGCAGAATTAATACGTTTGCCCTTTCCGGAAGGGGCCATTGACCCTTTGATGGTGATTTTGACAAATTCAAGACCCTTTTTTATGTTAGGGAAACCTTTTACATATCTTTTGATCTCATTCTGAATCAATGCCACATCTTTGTACTTCAAAACGCCTTTGCCCATCTTCTCTGCGATGCTTTTAAATATCCACCAGTCCGGCCTTGATTCCATATACGGCTCGATTGCCTTTTTAACTGATAAAACCATACCTGCTCCATTGATTAGTGTTCCATCCGATTCGGGGAACAGGCTTGCCGGGAGAATCAGATCCGGCAAGCGGGAAGACTGTAGGGGCAACGCATTCTGGTAGATAAGAAAATCACAGGCCGGCAATCCATCAAAAGGTGTTTCTCCAATAAGGTAGATCACCTTCTTCCGCTTCTTTAAATCAACTTGCGTAAGATCAGCTTTAACCTCCATGGATTTGCCTTGGGCTGTATTACTCAACACCTCGCCGGGTTTGACTCCGGGGAAAACGCCCATGGCAAGCATCCCCTTGAGATTTGTATAAGGATGCGCCACAATTATTTTCCATCCATATTTGTTTCTCATACTGATGAGGGTCTTAAAAAACGTGCTCCGTCCGGGAGCATGGATAGCCTCTTCCCCCACAACAACAACTTTTTCGGATGAGGCGGAAAAACGCCTGGATACCTTCTCTATGTTGCTGACCCATTCCTTATTCAGACCCGAGATGCTTTTTGCCTGCTTGCTCTTTGGAATACCGTTAATAATAGATTCCAGTATGGCTGCCCATTTTGCATCATCCGTCTGGAAGGTAGCTTCGCTGAGCAGGTCGAGGTTCGTATCGGTGTCGCTTATAACAGCAAGACAGGCGCCTCCCTGTGCAGCCTTTTTAATGTTTACGCCAATAGGTGAATACCCGTAAATGGCATCGAATCCCACAGCAAGGATGCCCTGAGCAGCTTCAATAATATCAATAGATTTGGACCCAAGGGCAAGATCCAGAAAGTCAGAAAGGTCATCACCGAGTTCGATCATCAGTGAGGATGCAATGTTTTCAGAACCATTGAGGCTACGGATGAGCTTCTGTGCTGCAAAGAGGTCTTCGTTTGACAATTGAGGCGAAACAAGAAACAAACAATCGTCAGGCTTAACCCCTGTCAACTTCCCGGCCGCCACAGCGATTGCCTGATCCCATGAAATATCGTTATACCCCATGGGGGTCATCTCCTTAGGAATTCCATACCGAAGCGGACTTTGAACATATTCCGGGACAGCGAACCGCCCTTTTACGCATATAAGGCCATGATCTATCAATGAATCATAATCGGGAAGTACATCGATCACCTCATTATTTTTTACCTGGAGTTGGAGCTTGCATCCGACAGCACAGTAATTGCACGTAGTAGCAACCTGTGCATCGGGCTTTCCATACCATTTACTTACCTTAACACTCAATGCACCGGTCGGGCATGCACTTACGCAGGCCCCGCAGAATTCACACCCTGCTTCAAGGTGTGTCCGGTCAAAGGCAGGCCCGATCGTAGTAAGTCTGCCGCGCTGCTTGAAGCTCAATGTCCCGTTCATGCGGACGTTATTGCAGACCCGCACGCAACGACCACAGAGTATGCAGAGATTGTAATCACGATCATAAAAAGGATCGTTTTTCTCAACAGTAAAACCCCTGTAGTAAACAGGGTAAGAGGTTTCCGTCAAACCTATGCTTTCGGTAATCTGTTGTAGCTCACAGCGGTTGTCATTAGGACAATAACGGCAACCCGTAGTTACACCGACTTTACGGATTGTACCTTGAAACTCTTTGCACTCATCCTGCTCTGTGCAGAAGAGGCAGCTTGCAGGATGTTCGCTCAGGAGGAGCTTGAGCACCTCCTGTCTTAAACTTCTAATTTCCGCAGTATCTGTCCGGATAATCATGCCGTCTTCAACAGGCGTTGTACATGAGGTTGGAAAACCCCTTAAACCGTCAACCTCAACAATGCACAGCCGGCAGGCGCCGTAGGACGGCAAATGCTCCAGCGTGCACAGCGACGGGATATAGATGTTGTTCATCCTGGCTGCCTGAAGTATGGTAAAGTTCGGTTGAACTGCTATCTTTTTGTTATCAATTGTAATTTGAATGGTCTTTTCCTTTGTCATGATTTTTTCTCCGCAGTCCTGATAACGATTGCATCACCGGCGATTGCCTCAAATCTGCATACTTCATAGCATGAGCGGCATTTAATACATTTCGTTGCATCGAGGTTATGAGGCTCAGATCTTGGTCCTGATATTGCACCTGTCGGGCAAGCTTTTACACAGGACTGGCAACCTGTGCATTTCTCCTTGATAACCCTGTATTCAATAAGGTTTTTGCAGACAACTGCCCTGCAACGTCCGTCCTTTATGTGTTCGAGATATTCATTTCTAAAATAACGAAGCGTGGTAAGCACAGGATTCGGGGCAGTCTGACCCAAACCGCAAAGCGAACCTTTTTTTATCGTGTCGCCCAGTGTCCGAAGCGTCATCAGGTCTTCCGGTGTACCTTCGCCATGCGTTATACGCTGTAGTATCTCCACCATGTGGCGGGTTCCCACACGGCAGGGGACGCATTTGCCGCATGACTCTTTCTGGGTAAAATCAAGGAAATATTTTGCCACGTCAACGATACAGGTGTCATCATCCATGATAATAAGACCGCCTGAGCCCATGATAGAGCCGGCAGAGGCCAGCGATTCATAATCTACAGGGAGGTCGAGAAACTCTTCCGAAAGACATCCTCCGGATGGCCCGCCTGTCTGGATTGCCTTGAAGGATTTTTGCACCCCGCCGCCAATGTCGAAGATGATCTCCCTGAGCGTTGTACCGAGCTGCACCTCAATAAGACCCGGTCTGCGCACCTTGCCCACAAGAGAAAATGTCTTGGTTCCCCTGTTTCCTTCCTTACCGAACCTGTTATACCATTCTGCCCCGTTTCGGAGGATATTCGGGAGTGTTCCCATAGTTTCAACATTATTAATGATAGTTGGACATCCAAAGAGTCCTGCTATGGCAGGAAACGGGGGGCGTGACCGCGGCATTCCGCGTTTGCCTTCAATGGATGCAATCAATGCTGTTTCTTCGCCACACACAAAGGCCCCCGCCCCTTCCTTGATCTTAATATCAAAACTGAATTTAGAACCGAGTATATTACTGCCCAGTAAATTACTTTCTTTCATCTGTTTTATGGCAGTTTTCAGGCGCTCAATCGCAAGAGGATACTCAGCCCTTATGTAGACGATGCCCTTACTCGCACCTATGGCATACCCGGCAATGAGCATTCCTTCAAGTACCGCATGCGGGTCTGATTCGATGAGCGATCTGTTCATAAAAGCCCCGGGGTCTCCCTCGTCTGCATTGCAAATCAGGTATTTCTGCTCCCCCGGCGCACCCCTGCACACGGTCCATTTCCTGAAAGTTGGAAAACCTGCCCCCCCTCTGCCGCGCATACCTGCCTGCCGTACAACACCTATGACGTCCTCCGGTGTCATCTGGAGGGCTTTCATAATACCCTGATATCCGTCAGATGCAAGGTACTGATCAATATCTTCAGGATCAATGAGGCCACAGTTTCTGAGAACTATCCTTACCTGCGGCTTTAACATGGGCAGCTCATAAAAAGGAGGTATGTCGTGGAAGGTGTTGTTTCCAAAATGCCCGATTGCAGCTTTAGAAAAGGGCACCCCTTCAACAAGGTGTGATTTTAATATGTTGGCAAGCAGCTTGGGGGTCACATTAGAATAACTTACCCGTGGCTGTTCCGGCATCTTGATATCGACAAGGGGTTCAAGGTAACAGGGGCCTATGCATCCAACCTGTATAATCCTTGCCTTCAAATTGCTATCCTTCAGGAACTTCTCAATTTCCGAGATCAGTTCAAGGGCCCCGGCAGCCCTTCCACATGATGCAGCACCGACATATATAATCGGTACTTTATTGTTCCGTAGTTCTTCCCATTTCTTTTTTGCCGTTTTAATTTTCACTTTTAATTTATTCATATTGTTTTAATAGCTCCGATAATTTGTTTACGGTCATTCTGCTGTAAATATCAGCATCAACCTGAACCACAGGAGATAATGCGCAGCATCCTAAACAGGCAACCCGCTCCAGGTCAAAACGTTTATCCAGGGTAGTCTCGCCGCAGCCTATGCCCAGTTCACGCTCCAGCATGTCAAGCAAAGTGGCGCCCCCTCTTACGTGGCAGGCAGTCCCGAGACAGACCTTTATAGAGTGTCTACCGGGCGGATTGAATCGAAACTGTGCATAGAAAGAGGATACACCAAAAATCTGATTTTCGGTAATACGGAGGTGTCTGGAAATCATTTTCACCGATTCAGGGTCCACGTAACCATAATGTTTCTGGACATCCTGTAAAACCGGTATAAGCTGATCGGGCTTTCGTTCATACTTCTCAAAGATAGATTCAATCTTTTCAGGCATATTCATCTCCCCTTATAGATCACGCTCTGGCGTGAAAGCATTAGAACCAATAAAATTATTGCTTACTGATCCGATTAAACTAACCTGCTTCTTTACAAGGAAGATAGACCGAAAAAAAGGCTTTTAAACCTTTTATCATAATAAACCCCCTTTTATTTTTCAAAACTTAATAAATCGCAAAAATTATGTCAAGGAATATTTAATTTTTTTCAAAAAAGATTTTTTATTTATGAGCAGACTTTTTTCGCTACTTTACGGAAATGCTGCCCGTAAATCATTAACGTTATGGCCTCGGAAAAAGATTTTCTATAAAATATCAGAGCTTTTATGAAAAGTCTCCAGTAATACACCTGGGTTATACCGTTTCCAAGAATCCCGATATACAGCATGGATTTCAGAAGAGCCTTGATCCGACCCTTCCCTATCTTCCGTTTCCCGTAAGGGGTATGATATTTCAGAAATTCACATATTCTCTGATAATAAGGTCCGGGGCTGTATATGGTTTTAATGATTCTTTGATAACCTTCAATCAGTTTTGCTCTGTCCATTCTGGAAATAAAGTTTATACTTCCATCCGTATTATCGCCTGAGGCAATCAGATCAAGACGATTTTCCTCTTTCAATCTATGCCATAATCTTGTATTCGGCAAAGCATTCAATAATCCTACCATAGCTGTTACTACGCCGCTCTCCTGAATAAATTTGATCTGTCTTGAAAAAATATTTTCATCGTCACTATCGAATCCGACTATGTAGCCGCCAAGGACTTCAATGCCTGATGCCTGAAGTTTTTTGATAGCTGCCGTCATATCACGCTTGCAGTTCTGATTCTTTGAGCATTCTCTTAGACTTTCCTCGTTCGGTGTCTCTAATCCGATAAAAACCTGCCTGAATCCGGCTTCAACCATGAGACGTACCAGTACTTCATCGTCGGCAATATTTATTGAAGTTTCGGTAAGGAAATCAAAGGGATAATCATGTTTTTTCAACCATTCAATTACATGGGGCAGCAGCTCCTTAATGCCATTTTTGTTGCCGATAAAGTTATCATCAACAATAAAGATGCTGCCGCGCCATCCCCTGTCATAGAGGGCCTGAAGCTCATTCAGAAACTGTTTTATACCCTTTAATCTCGGTTTGTGGCCATACATGGAGGTAATGTCGCAAAAATCGCAATCAAAGGGACATCCTCTTGAAAACTGAATCATAATAGAGGCATAGTCCTTTATGTTTATCAATTCCCAGCGGGGAATAGGCGTCATGGACAAAGGAGGAAAGCCGGAAGACCTGTAAATCTTTTCGGGATTGCCTTCTTTGAGATCTCTGAAAAATTCCGGCAAGGTCATTTCAGCCTCATTCAGGATGATATGATCTATAAGCGGCAGATATTCTTCAGTTGTCGCGCTAAAAAGAGGACCTCCGGCAACAACTTTTTTCCCCAGACGAAGGCATTCCTGCAGAATTTCAGATACAGATTCTTTTTGAACCAGCATGGCGCTTACAAAAACATAATCAGCCCATTGGAGATCTTTTTCCATAAGTTTGTGAATGTTGAGATCCACCAGACGAATTTCCCATTCTTCAGGAAAAAAAGCGGCTACAGTCAACAATCCCAGCGGTGGGAAGGCAGCTTTCTTGGAGATATATTTTAATGCATATTTAAAACTCCAGAAGGTATCCGGGTATTTCGGGTATACAAGAAGTGCTTTCATTGCTTGTCAGGACCGCCCCTTTTCCGGTCAATTGTTAAATAGTGATTTTTGCTGTTCTCTGATCTTCTAACGAATAGATACTGCAATAATACACTCTTTCCTTGAATTTCTTCAATTCTTCTCTCATGCAATTGCTCTTATCCATTTTATTCTTAAGAAACCTATTCCACTCAGGCAATTGGCGTGTCCGCTTTTACCGATTTCTCAACTTTATTTCATATTTTCAAAATTCTTTCTCAGTATGAGTTTTTTTGTTTCATACTGACCTCTGGACAGAACAGGTAAGCATCTCCCTCTAATTATAACAGATATACTAAAAATTACCTGTGTTATTTTTAAATATCTCAAAGGAGGCTCTTACTCTTAATTATATGTTTCTCAAATACTGCGCTGCATCTAAACCTGCTTATTAGGGCTTTATGTATTTTTTGAGGGCTTCCCTGTCTCTTTTAAGGGCTGGATTTTTCGCTGACCTGCCCCCACTCATTGTACCACTTTCAGGGTTAGACTTCCTCCTGTTTGTAATGACAACATTTCTTCTCGTAATCTATGATCAAGGTCAAAATGCCATATACTCGATTTGCAGGTGCTAAAAGTAGTCATCTTGTGGAGAACGGAAAGTACGCATTTCTTCTGATAATCCTCGCTTTTAGGAAACCGCTAAGCTCACATATTGTGGGTGCAAAGTAAATCGCTTAGCATAAATCATTTGTTTTCTGCTCGCCTTTTTGTTACTATGTAAATAGTCAATTTTATTGACTTATTATTATTAATATTTGACGGGTTTTCTGCTCATCCATGGAAACACAAAATAAAACCGCGGTTGTTTATGCCCGGATATCTATTGATAAGCAAACGGTTGATATGAAACTTAACGAGCCCGGTGAACTTGTGGTAGGTCAATCCCGGACGCAACACTCTGAATATATAAGAAAAAGTCTTTGATCTAAAGTAAGGAGGAGACGATACCATGTGGAACTGGAAACTGATGCATGAAGACGAAGAGGTTATTTGTTATTGCGATATAGACAGTATAAACGATCCGGTAGAGGACGAAAACGGTTATTATAGGTCAATAGAGTGCTATCAGGTGATACCGAATAGAGTTGCAGCGTGGATGTCTTTTTTCATTAAAAACAAAGAAACAATCAGGTATTACATCGAGCAAAGGGAAAAGGCAGGTCTTCCAATAAAGGGCTATCAGGATTTCAATAATGTTCTTTGTCTTGTCGAGATAGATTCGGAAAAAATGTTGTACAGAGTAATTCCGGCTATAGACTATGATGACAAAAGCAACGAGCTGGGCCAATCAACAGCGTTAGACATTGAAGGCCAGGACCTGCTTAAAGGCATGAAAGGCGACTGGTCACCCATACGGCCGAGAAAAACTCATAAGGCTATACACGCACTCTTTAAATTTGTATACACTAATCATCGTGTATGATTTTCTTGATTGTGAGTAAAAGCGATATGCCTATACTTGTGATGCTGCCTACGATCAGAAAGCTTTTTTGATAAAACCATATGCTGTTAGCCCCGGTAATGTCAATCCTTGGTATGGCTGGTATAATAGCCGGAATAGCAAATATGCCTATTAAAAGTACCATTGAGAGAAGGATGGCGCTTTTCTTCAGGAACCTGGAGAAATTAATTAAAAATTGCTGAAAGATATCGAGCTTTTTTAGATTAATTTCTAAATCGTTTAACTCTGCAGAAAGCACTTCACAGAATGTTTCAAATGTGCCAATCTGTTCCCCCGGGGCTAATTTGATATCGTCTTGAGCCTGATCTATTTTTCCCCTGGCATGCACTAACTGCTTCCGGTAAGGATTTGTAAGTCGTGGGTAATGGTAACGTTTGACAAAATTCATATACTTTTCAATCTGGCCGTTAAGTTGATGAAGACGTTCGGAAAGGGTTTTTTTTCGCTCTTTTATGCGGTTTTTGCAAATCGAGATGATGGAATTACAATAAAAGATAATGTCCAGATAGCTGAAATAGCTATCTGACTCAAACATATTTCTTGTTTTCAACAAAAGCGATTGGGTTTCCGTAATCCCATACATATCAAGTATTTTTTTTGAATTATTGATCTCTTCCTCGGCTTCGCGGAAAATCGATTTTGCATTTGCTTTTGCTGTGTTGTAAAGCATCAACAACTGAGGGTTTATTATATCACTATAAGGCGCCAGGTCTGGGTCAAGTAAAACATAGATAAAGTATACCCTGTTGTCCTTAATAAGTTTTATCAGTCTCTGAACAGCCGACTTGTCTTTCTCTTCATAAAACTTTAATACAATATCCTGGTATACGGCATCGATACAGCCGGGATTCAGCAGCAATATATTTTTAATCCTTTTCTGGGCATTGCTATAGTCATTATTCAGCATGTAGAGACGGGACAGCAAAAGGAGTAAAAATATTTTTTGTGCATTAGAGGATACGTATAGAAGTGCTTCATTAAAATAGTGTTCCGCCTGCAGAAGATTATCTCTTTCCATATTAAGGTATCCCAGGGCACAATATATCCGGTAATCTGCAGGATTACCTTTCAGCGCGTTATGGAGGATTGACGCGGCTCTGTTCAAATCCGAAACACGCAACGAGTCCTGGGCGAGCCATGCCATGCCCCCATCGCTTTCACCTTTGCTTTCTCTTATCTTGTTCCATTCTTCTGCGGTGCTGTCCCATATGGTCCTGAAAAACCGGAGTTGAAAAACCCTTTTTAGTTCAAATAATCCAAGATGTACCGTTGCAATAGATTTATTGGAATGTTTATCGCCGCTGAGTATGGGTATATCAAGCGCAACTCCTTCGGTAAGGAGGTATTTAAGAAAGAGTTCGTTTATTTCCTCAATAGAGAGGTATCCCAGCCCTTCCAGGGCGTGAGTGATTTCCGGCAGTGTTTTCGAGGGGCAGTCAGTGGGCCGATGGCTTTTGGCTCCACAGTAATAACAGGGCGAAAACTCTCCCATTATGATTTTTTGCTTATACAAAAACAGAGAGGAATGGTCTTTCCGAACTTTTTCATCGGGAAGAACTTTGTAAAAAGCCCGGTTCAACAACCCTTTCAGGATTGAAGTTGTCGGAATATCCATATATTTCTTAATTAATTCATAAGCATCAGATGAGATATAAATTTCCCCGGGGTTAATATCTTCCCAATTGCCGTCTACACATTGATTCATCTGTTTATCTTCCGTAAAAAAAGAACTGGTATCGATAATTATTTGAACAGGAATAAAGTCATCTTCGTTTTTGTGTAAAAGCTCTTCTCTTAAGAATTTCAGTATCTTTTCCGCTACAATAAAAGCAAATGAGCTTTCTTTCATGGTCAGCAGGAGGGACTTGTCTGAAAAAACCTGTTCTTTTTTCCCCTCCCGTTTCCAAAATATATCTTTAGCCACAAGCAAACCGTCCCATATCTCATTAAAATCACTTTCACACAATTTCCATATAGGCCGCAAGTATAGCATGGTATCCATTGCTGGGTTAAGCTCAACGGCTGTGTTCCAGATAACCTTGTAAGCAATGAGGCCGTTCGGCATATTTGTTTTATTCCAACTATTTACCAATTCAAAGTTGATCAAGGGTGTGTGTTTAGTCAGTTCATACACCTCCCGGGATACATATATCTGACCACCATCAGACATATTCGTCAGCTTAGAAGCAACATTAACAACATCTCCGTAAATGTCTTTTTCCTCTACAATTACATTTCCATAATGTATGCCGATTCTCACATATATCTGATCCTGCGTACTTTTTTCATTGTTGTATATGCAGAATTGTTGCTGCATCTTTATCGCCGATTTAAATGCTTCTAAGGGGCTGATAAAAGAAGCCATCACAGAATCGCCCAACGCCTTGATGAGCTTCCCGCCATATTCATTGATTATCGGCGTAGCAATTTCATAATGTTCCTGGAGCATTGTCCTGCCGGCTTTGTCCCCATATCTTTTAAAATATTTTGTTGAACCAACCAGATCTGTAAATAGCACGGCTATGCTTTTTATCGGCTCATCAGGGTATAGATCTATTAATGTAGGCAAATCCACATGTAAGGCTTTTTCTTTTGAAGGGGCGTATAAATCCATATCTGTCCATTGATATTATCGCCACATTCTCTTTCGGCTTTAGGAAAATTCTCCCTGTATCAAATATATTCCCATTTCCCGTACAGTATGATATAGATAAACTTATGTCACGGGAAGGTTTTAGCCCCTCTTATCAGAGAGGAACAGACGGTGGAGCCATTGTTTCTTTATCGGGGCGCATATCCATAGATAATATCGGCAAAATACTGCACGAGTTCACGCCTTTCCTTAATGAAAAACTTCCTTCAAGGCTTGCAATAGACCTCGCAAATGTCGATTATCTGGATAGCTCAGGCGCACTTATGCTTATTGAGATGGAAGAGAAGGCTAAGGCAAAATCGATACCTTTTGAATTTATCAACGTATCCGATAAAACAAAGGAAATGGTGGCCCTGATCAACCGGGATGCCCTAAGGGTAACACCGCTTATCGCTGAAAAGAGGACAACGGGCATCATCGAAAAGATAGGTGAGGAAAGTATCGATTTTTATAATGATATCATACAGGTAATAGCATTCGGCGGGGAGCTTGTTTTAGAAATCCTCTATTCGATACTTCATCCGCGCTCAGTAAGATTGGGGGATGTAATACTTTATATGAAGAAGGTAGGCGTTGACGGACTCCCTATAATAGGACTTATAAGTTTTCTGCTCGGTCTTATTCTTGCTTTTATGTCTGCCCTTCAGCTCAAACAGTTCGGCGCCAATATATACGTACCTGCCCTTTTGAGCATTGCAATGGTACGGGAGCTTGGACCCATAATGACGGCAATACTTGTAGCCGGCAGGTCAGGCTCTGCTTTTGCCGCAGAGATCGGCACCATGAAAGTAAACGAAGAAGTGGACGCCCTCATTACAATGGGTTTTAATCCTATAAGATTCCTTGCAATACCAAAGATTTTTGCCGCTATTGTGGTTGTCCCTTTCCTTACACTATTTGCAGACATCTTTGCCATTGCAGGGGGCTTGCTCATCGGAATTGTGGTACTTGACCTTACGGTCTACACGTATATACAGCAAACAATAAAAGCGATAGATATGTTTAATATTGTTATGAGCATTATTAAATCCATGGTTCTTGCAACACTTATAGCCGGCATTGGCTGCCAGAGAGGGTTTACTGTAAGAGGCGGGGCTCAGGATGTAGGGAATGCCACGACCTCGGCAGTTGTTGCAGGCCTGTTTCTCATAATTGTGGTTGACTCAATCTTTGCAATATTGCTGAATTATATATGAAATAACAGTGGAAGGTGGAAAATGGAAAATGAAAGGCGGGGGGGTAAAAGGGTTAAAGAATGACTATCCCCAACCCCGGATCTCCGTCCCTGGCCCTGGATTCGATCATACGCGTTGAATGTCTCAAGGCAAGTTTCGGGACAAACACTATCCTTGAAGATGTAAGCTTTGAGGTCTCCAGAGGAGAAATTTTCATTATTCTTGGCGGGAGCGGATGCGGGAAATCAACGCTGCTGAAACACATGATCGGTTTGCACGAGCCTGTTTCAGGAAGAGTTCTTATCAACGGGATTGACATAACCATTGCCGAAGACAAGGAGATTATGCAACTGAGAAGAGAAACAGGGGTTTTATTTCAATCAAGCGCACTTTTTGGTTCTATGACGCTGTATGAGAACATAGCGCTCCCGCTGCAGGAGTTTGCCCATCTTCCTCAGGAAGTTACAGACCTTATTGTCAGGATGAAGCTCGGCATGGTGGGGCTTGAAGGATATGAAAACCACCTCCCGTCGGAATTATCGGGTGGCATGAAGAAAAGGGCCGGCATTGCGAGGGCTATGGCGTTAGACCCGACCATACTATTTTTTGACGAACCTTCTGCCGGCCTCGACCCTGTTACCTCGGCCGAGCTTGACATGCTGATAAAGAATATCAATAAAGGAATCGGCACAACAATGGTTATTGTGACCCACGAGCTTGAATCTATTTTTAGCATTGCACACAGAATTATTATGCTTGATAAAACCAAAAAAGGTATAATAGCTGAAGGCAATCCCTTGGATCTGAAGGAACACTCCACAGATCCAAGGGTTAAAACGTTTTTTAACAGACAGGTGATGGACCAGAAAAAATAAAGGGATGCAAATGGCAAGTAAGAAACCTGTTTTCACTGTCGGCATTTTTATTATTGTAGGCATTATTGTGGGTGTAAGCACGGTAGTGTGGGTAGGCGCTTCCAAATATTTTCAGAAAGGCACTATTTATGTGACATACTTTGACGAGTCGGTTCAAGGACTACAGATTGATTCAAAGGTCAAATACCAGGGCGTTGATATAGGCTGGGTGACAAAGATAGGGGTTGCACCGGACAATAAGCTTGTCGAAGTAATTATGAAGATTAATTTTAAGGGTGATCTGGAGCACAATTCTGTTGCAAAACTTGAAATGGCAGGCATAACAGGTATGGTTTTCGTCGGGCTCGAGAGACTGAAAGCTGCACAGGTGAAGTTAACACCGAGAATAGATTTCAAGCCTGACTATCCTGTGATACCTTCAATGCCTTCGGAGATCCAGCAGATATTTACCGGTATACATGCAGTGGTCGAAAAGGCAAAGCAGATTGATTTCAAAGGCATTTCAGACCAGATAAAGGCTACCTCAAAGGCTATAGAGAACTTAACAGGCGATAATAAAATAAAAAGTATTATGTCAAGCATGACGAATGTGGCCACCAATCTGGAGAACACATCCAGGACAATTGATAATCTGGTGGACAAAGGCGGCAAGATAGATGATATTCTTGTTGAAGCAAGAGGTGCTATTTCCGATGCAAGGAAAGTAATTTCCAGGGTAGACGGAGAAATAGAAGCAATGAAAATTTCCGAAACCACAGGAAAAGCAAATCAGCTAATAAATAATATAACAAGAAGAACACAGGTGATATCAAATGAAATTCAATCTACCAGCGAGAACTTAAGGCGTGCTTCGGAGACCCTTGATAACTTGCTGGACAGATTGCACGCCGACCCGTCAGATATAATTTTCAGCAATCCGCCGGCGGGGAAGTGAAGAGGGCAGAAGGTGAAAGGATGAAAAAAGAAGAGGGGCAAGCCATGAAAAAAGATGGAATTGGCAGCCTTGGGAAAATTGGTTTACTTTTATTGTTTGTTTTCATTATTGCCGGTTGCTTTTCAAGGTCGAAACCGGCCTATATGATAGAGCACTATATGTTCGAGTATGCATCGCCTGTTGTCGGGGATCTTGCTGTATTATCCCAATCGATAAAGGTTGAGCGGTTTTCCGTGAATCAGTCCTTCAATACCCAGTCAATGGTTTATAAATCGCTTCCTTTTAAGTTTATGACATATAATTACAGCCGGTGGAGGGTTAATCCTGCCGATATGGTAACAGACTACCTTCTCCGTGATTTAAGAAAAGCCAATGTATTCAAGGCAGTTTTTTCACATCATGATATAGAAAAAGCCCGCTTTGTTATTGAAGGTCAGCTACAGGATTTTCTGGAGGCAGCCGACAAGAATGATACAAAGGCAATGCTTTCCGTAAGCATTTCTTTACTCGATATGGACAAAAAAGAGATTACCGGAAGGGTTGTATTTCAAAGACAGTACAGTTTTCAAGAACAGATCAGAGAGCATACACCCGAAGAGTTTGCAAAAGGAATGAGTATCAATATGTCGCGTCTCTCGGAACAATTAGTGAAAGATATCCATAAGGCAATTGTGACCGCGATTCACCCCGTAAGCACGGGTCGGCCCGGTGTTGAGCCGGACTCCCGGGCAAGATAAGGAAACAAGAATGAACAGGAAGGAATCTTTAATAGACTTGTTAATCCATGACCTGACAGGACCATTATCAATAGCATCCACAAGCATCAACAGCCTTATCAAAAAGCAGGATAAATACGGCCCTGTTACAGGACGTCAGGGGACAACTTTGAATATGGCTTTGCGGAATATAAACAAGGCAAGAACTTTTCTCAATGAGATAATAGAGGTTTATCGTTCGGAAGAAGGTCTGTTCAGAAAAGAGTTTTGTTCAATTCAGGATCTCCTCAGGGATGCTCTTATCGAAGCCATGGAACTGATTGACCCGGATGTTACAGAGAAGCTATCGGGCGCAGACGGGTATGATAAATTCAGTCAGCTTCTTGAGGATAACGGGGTTACTATTGATATTACAGGAAAATATAACACATCTTCTTTCTGTCATGATAGAACAAAGATCCAGCAGATCTTGCGAAACCTTATTACTAATGCCCTGAAGTATCGACAGAAAAAGGTCGCTGTAACCATAAGCGGAGATACGGAACTTATTATAGCAATTGAAAATGACGGCTCGGGGATATCACAAGAGAAACAGGATGTTATTTTTAATCGTTTCTCCCATTTAAAAGACAAAGAAGAAAACGATATGAAAGGTCTCGGGTTCGGTCTTTCATGTGTAAAAACAATTATAGAAACAATGAACGGAAACATCACGTTGTCAAGTAGTGAAGGACGGGGTACGTGTTTTACAATACGAATCCCGTCCCTTTAGGAAAAAATTGAAAAGGAGGAGCACTTTATGGCTGAGTCTGTTTTAAATGGAAGAAGAGTACTTGCAGTTGATGATGAGCCTGATGTTTTGACGGTTCTCGAAGAAGAGATTATGGATGCCTGCCCAAAATGCATCTTTGATAAGGCCACCACATATGAAGAGGCGGCAAATAAGCTGGAATCCAATAATTACGACGTTGTAATC
>JAPLKC010000039.1 GCA_026388255.1 Pseudomonadota bacterium
CCGATTTGAAGCACCCCCATAACGTTGCCTGGATTCAATGTATTGGCTCCCGACAGGTTATCGAAGGCGGCAACAGCTACTGCTCAGCGGTATGCTGTGCCTATACGCAGAAGCAGGTAATTTTGACAAAAGACCATGACGCAGGGGC
Organism: Pseudomonadota bacterium; assembly: GCA_026388255.1. NCBI lineage: Bacteria > Pseudomonadati > Pseudomonadota > Pseudomonadota bacterium. The sequence goes on from JAPLKC010000039.1 coordinate 149, forward strand.
AAAGTGTACCATATTCCATAACGATATCCGTTCCTATGGGAAAGATTTTGAGCGTTACTATCAAAGAACAGAGGGACTTGCCGATGTTCGTTTTTTCAGAAGCTATCCATCAATAGTGAGAGAGGATCCGGTAACCAGGAATGTCACCGTGCGGTATACTACACCTGAGGACGGTGTAATAGAAGAAGAATTCGATATGGTGGTGTTATCCATTGGATTGAATCCTCCTGTTGGTGTAAAAGATATTGCACAAAAATACGGCATTGAACTTGAAACACACGATTTTTGCAAACTCAACCCTGTTAACCCTATAGAGACCAACAGACCGGGGATTTTTGTAAGCGGCGGTTTACAGGGACCTATAGATATTCCCGAGTCGGTTTTTAGCGCCAGCGGAGCTGGTTCTCAAATTGGAGAACTTCTTGACTATAGACGGGGAAATCTTTCCAAGGAAAGGATATATCCGCCGGAAAAAGATGTATCACAAGAGGAGCCAAGGGTAGGAGTCTTTGTGTGTCATTGTGGGGCAAATATAGGAAGGATAGTAAATGTTCCCGGGACAGTTGAGTATTGCAAAACCCTGCCCAATGTTGTCTACGCTCAGGAACAGCTCTTTTCATGCGCTACCAATTCTGCCAAAGAAATAACAGACATGGTAAATGAAAAAGGGCTCAATCGAGTGGTTGTCGCTGCCTGCAGTCCAAGAACCCTTGAGCCGTTATTCCGGGACACCCTTCGGGAGGCGGGAATTAATCAATATTACTACGAAATGGCAAATATCAGGGAGCATAACTCCTGGGTCCACTCGAAAGAAAAGGAAGAAGCCACCGAAAAGGCACATGATATAATCCGGATGTCGGTAGCACGGGCTTGCCAGTTGGAACCTCTGCAGGAGTTTGATCTGCCGGTAGATAAGAGGGCATTAGTGGTTGGTGGCGGTATAGCCGGTATGAATTGTGCTCTCTCCATTGCAAATCAGAAGCATGAAGTTTACATTGTGGAAAAGGACTCAGATCTTGGCGGCATTGCGAGAAAAATTCATACCACCCTTGAAGGGCTGGATGTTCAGGCCTATTTGCGTGATCTTATAGGCAAGGTTTACCGGCATCCATTGATACATATATGTACGGATGCGACAATAACAGGGGCTACAGGTTATGTGGGGAACTTCGTAACTACGGTCAAGTCCGATAGAGGGATTACAGAGATAAAACATGGCGCAGTTGTCATCGCAATCGGTGCGGATCTTTATACACCTACGGAATACCTTTATGGAGAAGATGAGCGGGTCATGACCCATCTTGAATTGGAAGATAAAATTGTCAATGGAGACGAAAAGGTAGTAAACGCGCAAAGTCTCGCGATGATCCAATGTGTAGGCTGCAGAAACGAAGACAGAAACTATTGCAGCAGAATATGTTGCAGTGAGTCTGTAAAGAACGCCCTGTTGTTGAAAGAGAAAAACCCCAATATGGATATCTACATCCTCTTCCGTGATATAAGAACTTATGGGTTCAAGGAAGATTATTATCGGGAAGCAGCAAACAAAGAAGTAAAATTCATCCGTTATGAGCTGCAGGACAAACCCCGGATAGAACCCGGTGAGTCGGATGAAGATGGCCGTCCAGTTCTGAAGATTACTGCAATGGATTACATCCTCGGCGACCAGGTGGAGATAGCTGCTGATATCGTTGCTTTGGCTGCGGCAGTTGTTCCCTCGGCAGCAACCAAGGAAGTGGCTAATTTATTCAAGGTAACGCTAAGCCCCGATGGTTTCTTCAAGGAGGCACATGTCAAATTAAGACCTGTTGAGTTTGCTACAGACGGCGTTTATCTTTGCGGGATGGCTCACTATCCCAAGTTCATACAGGAAACAATAAATCAGGCATATGGAGCAGCAGGCCGGGCATTGACGCTTCTTTCACACGATATTGTCGTGGCCTCAGGTTCTGTTTGCGTGGTGGATGAGAAGAAGTGCATGGGGTGCGGGGCATGCGTTGCTGTCTGCACATATGGCGCCCTGGAACTTCGTGATACAAAACAAGGCAAAAAAGTTGCAGTAAACCCTGTCCTCTGTAAGGGAGACGGTCTCTGTAATGCGAAGTGCCCGACAGCGGCTATTTCACTAAAACACTATACCAATGAAGAAGTCATAAGTGAAATAGATGCAATGACTTCAGAGGAAGAGATCATACAACAAATCGATGCAGCAGGAAATGAATAAAGGAGGTGGAAACTAATGAGCGCAGGACTGAAATTTAAACCGAAAGTATTAGGTTTTGCATGTAACTGGTGAGCGTACGGAGCTGCTGACCTGGCTGGAGTTTCCAGACTGCAATATACAACTGAAATGAGGATAATTCGCGTCATGTGTTCCGGAAGGGTAGACATGGGGTTTGTACTCAGGGCCTTCTCGAATGGAATAGACGGGGTATTTATGGGCGCTTGCCATTTAAATGAATGTAATTATATCACTCATGGTAATTACCAGGCTCTTAACATGGTGCTTTTATTGAAAAAAATCATGGAACGCATCGGGCTGAATCCTCAAAGATTAAGAATACAATTTATGTCCGGTGCTGAATCAAACATTTTTGTCGAATCTACCAACGATTTTATAAAGAAAATAAAAGAACTGGGGCCTATCGGTAAAGGCGAAGGAATAGATAAAAGTGAGCTAAACTCAAGACTTGAAAAAGTTAAAAAGTTGGTCCCATATATTAAGATAGTAAAAAATGAAAAGCTTGGGACACGTCTTGAAACACATGAAGAATATGAAAACTTTTTTACCAAAGACGAGATCGATAAATTGTTTGACGAAATGTTCTCGTTCTATATTGATCCACTGAAGTGTCAGGCCTGTACGACCTGTGTCAGGAGATGCCCTATGGATGCGATTATAAGCGCCAAGGGCGAAGTCCATATTATAGATCAGGATAAATGCATAAGATGCGGAAGCTGCTTTGAAGCCTGCCCGCCTCGATTTGGCGCAATAACGAAGATGACCGGCGAGGTTCCGCCTCCTCTTCCCGAAGGTCAAAGGGCTATAGTCAAAAAGGGCAAGGAAAAAGAAGTTGCTTGAAGCAATAGGATTATAGTGTTGAATTATAAGACCCCGCAATTTTTGCGGGGTCTTATTTGTTTCGCATTAAAAAAGTTGTCTACAGGTCTCCCAAAGATTTTACCGGAATCGTTAGCTGCTCTCTCAAAAATCGGAGATTGTTACACGGTGTTGCGGGGTATGGCCTGGACAAGCAATCCAATGAGAATAAAGTGCAACTGTATATAAGATATTTGAGGAGACACAGCCCCTTTTTTTCTTGACAAACCATGTTGCCTGATATAAAAAAATACTTTGTTAAATAATTCACGTATGCAATATGCTTGTAAACGGATAGGAGGTTTTTATGTCGCCAGTTAGTGCGACCTATTTTGGCATATCGGGCTATGTCATTTTCTGGGTCATGTTCATAATTGCCATTAGTTTATTTGCACAAAGGGCTTATTTCCTCTTTCGCGTCATGTGTCTGGGTAAGCGGGAGAACCGCTTCGATAACATAGGGCAGAGGATAATGAATACGATTGTCGAAGTTATTCCTCAACGGTGTACGCTTAAAAGTGTTACCGTAAAGGACTTGGCCGGACTTGGCCATGCCTTCATGTTCTGGGGTTTCAGTTGTTTCTTGACAAGCTATATAGTCTTCATCGGTCTTGCAGAAGGTTTCGGTCTGTACCCTTATATTATGGGCGGAACCTTTGAGGAGGTTTATTTTTCCATACTGGATTTTGCCGGTTTATTCGTCATCATAGCTATAGTATGGGCAGCTATCAGACGTTTTATAGTAAGACCGGAAAGACTGGAGATGAGTGTCGAGGCAGGAGTTATTATGCTTATGGTCTTCGGACTTATGGCACTACATTTTATAATAGAGGGTTTTGATTTTGCAGCCTTAGGGGAAACATCCGGATTGCCACCTCTGTCGAAGGCAATCGCTCGCTATCTTGCAGATACAGGAATTTCGAAAGACACAATGCTTGCTATTTCTCATTGGGCATGGTGGATTCACTACGCATTGATCCTTGGCTTCGCAATTTATATCCCGCGCTCAAAGCACCTCCATGTTCTCGCCTCTGCCTTTAATGTTTTCTTCAGACCACTTGGTTCCAAAGTGGTGCTCGAGCCAATCTCTATGGAAGCTCTTGAAGCTCTTGAAAACGGCGATGAGTCAGTGTCACTCGGTGTATCGAAGATTCAGGACTTTAAATGGAAAGATTTGCTCGACCTTTATGCCTGTGCTGTCTGCGGTCGGTGCCATGTCAATTGCCCTGCCCACGTTAGCGGCAAATCTCTCTCGCCCAAAGAGGTCATTCATGACCTGAAAGAACATATGCTTGAGGTAGCCCCTGGATTGCTTGCCGGTAATGCAGAATCATCTACAGAAAGCCAGGGTAAGAGTCTGATTGGCGATGTGGTAGATGAAGATAAGATCTGGGCCTGTACTACCTGTGGCGCCTGCCAGGAGGTTTGTCCGGTTGGCATAGAGCATATACGCAAGATAATCCAAATGAGGCAAAATCTGATGCTGGTGCAAAACAAGATGCCGGAAAGCGCCCAGCTTATGCTGAGGAATATGCAGACAAGAGGAAATCCATGGGCCGGAGCTCAGTCGTTAAGGTTAAGAGGCGATTGGACAAACGACATGGAACTGAAAATATTGGGTGAATGCGAAGAAAACCCCAGCACACTGTTCTGGGTAGGCTGTACCGGGGCTCTTATTGATCGTAATGTCTCAGCTACTCTTTCTTTAACAAAGGTGCTGAAGGCAGCCGGAGTCGATTTCTGTGTATTAGGTGAGGCAGAGACTTGCTGCGGTGATCCGGCAAGAAGGGCAGGCTCTGAAATCCAGTTCCAACTCTCAGCAGAAGAAAACATTGAAACGTTGAAAAACTACAACATTAAAGAAGTCATTACTTCATGCCCACACTGCTATAACACATTAAAAAATGAGTATCCTCAGTATGGCGCTGATTTCAAGGTAGTTCACTACACCGAACTTCTTGCTGATTTAATAAGGCAGGGCAAATTGAAACTTACCAACGATGTGGATTCGGTCATCGCATACCATGACCCTTGCTATTTAAGCCGTTATAATGAAATTTATCAGGAGCCGCGTCAGATAATACAGAATATGCCGAAGGCCAGATTTAAAGAAATGGAACGCTCAAAAACAAATACATTTTGCTGCGGCGGCGGCGGCGGACATATGTGGATAGAAGAACAGCACGGCACAACAAAAATTAATCATGTGCGAATGGATGAAGTTATCGAGACTGGGGTCGATATGGTCTTGACTTCATGCCCTTATTGTCTGCAAATGCTTGAGGAGGGCATTGAACAGAAAGGTGTGAAAGATTCATTGAAGGCAAAAGACCTTGCTGAGGTAGTTGAAGCGGCAATGAAACAATCTTAATCAGGAAAGGAGATTATATGAATATTATCGTTTGTGTTAAACAAGTACTTGACCCTGAAATACCACCGGCCAAATTCAAGATTGATCCCGAAACAAAACAGGTAGTACCCCCTGCAGGAGTGCCCCCTGTAATCAGCGTTTACGATGAAAGAGCATTGGAAGGAGCATGCAGGCTCAAGGATAAGAACAAAGGCAAGATAACCGTGATAAGCGTGGGGGCGGAAAAAGCTGCTGATGTGATAAAACATGCCATATCCATGGGTGCTGACGATGGATTTGTTCTCAGCGATCCGGCCTTCGAAAACCTGGATAGCTTTGGTATTGCCTATGTTCTTTCGAAGGCTATACAGAAGATTGGCGGGTATGATCTGGTTTTGTGCGGCAGACAGGCCGCTGACTGGGGGGCAGGTCAGGTTGGCTCAATTCTTGCCGAAATACTTGGCATCCCTGTTGTTACTCTTGCCTGTGATATTGAGGCAGCAGACACGAGTGTCAGAGTAAAGAGGATAGTAAACGATGGCTATGAAATAGTGGAAGCACCTATGCCAAGTCTGGTTACTGTCAGCAGCGAGATTGGTCTGCCTCGTCTCCCCGCTGGAATGCGCCTTATGATGGCTCGTAAAAAACAGATTCCGGTCTGGAAGGCGCAGGATATTGGCGCTGAATCCTCACAGATGGATAAGGGTAATGCCCATACAGAGATCACAGGGCTATCTGTGCCGACAAGGAAAACCGAGTGTGAGATGATTACCGGTGCTACCCTAAGCGAAGCCGCAATCAACCTGGTTTCGAAGCTTGCAAATCTGACATAACGAATGGAGGATATTCAATGGATAATTATAAAGGTGTTTTAGTTTGTGGCGAAATCGCTGAAGGGCAATTAGCGCCAATCACGATAGAGCTCCTTGGAGTTGGAAGAAAGCTTGCCGACGAACTGGGAGAGGGATTAAGTATTTTATTAATGGGTAGCAAATCGGGTAGTCTGGGTCAGGAGGCAATCGCCTATGGAGCAGATAATGTTTATACTGTCGAAGACAGCATCCTTGATACATATAATTCCGATGCCTACACACAGGTAGCGGCTGACCTTTGCAAGAAAGTGCTTCCTTCAATAATGCTTTTTGGCCATACCGATATCGGTTGTGATTTGTCCCCGAGACTAAATGGTCGCTTAGGAGGCGGACTTTCTATGGAATGTATGGCGTTATCTATTGATCCGGCGACTAAGTTGCTGGTTTCGACAAGACCTGTCTTTGGTGGTAACGCACTCGCCACGATGGTATCAAAGTCTGCACGCCCTCAGATGGCTACCATGAGAGCAAAAATAGTGCCGCCTGCAGAGCGCAATGATGCCCGGCAAGGTAAGGTCATTCCTGTAGAAGACAAGATCGACGCTTCGGCGATTAAGGTCAAGGTTATCGAACGGATAAAAGAAGAAGTTGAAGGGGTGAAGCTGGAAGATGCTGAATTCGTTGTTGCCGGTGGACGCGGTATGGGTACAGCTCAAGACTTTGCGAAACTCCGTGAACTTGCAGATATTCTTGGAGGTGCTGTTGGTGGTACAAGGGTTGCATGTGACGAAGGTTGGGCGCCTGCGCCGCTTCAGATAGGACAGAGCGGAAAGGTAGTCAGCCCAAAACTATACATAGCCGTAGGTCTCTCTGGCGCCATGGCACATATTGCCGGCTGCTTGGGATCAAAGTGCATTGTGGCTATAAATAAGGATAAAGAGGCTAACATCTTCAACGTAGCGCACTTCGGTATCGTCGGGGATTGGAAAGAAGTATTACCTGCTATGACCGCGAAATTCAAGGAGCTAAAAGCAGGATAAGATAAGGATTTGTTATAAGAACCCTGGGGGATAGTTGGGGACATCCTGATAGTCCTCCTGTCCCCTTTTCAGCGTCAGAGAAATAGGCGACGATTAATCCTCTTCCAGGATGGAATCAAAATATTGGTTCGCCTGTACCGTCACTAAATTCACCACCCCGGGTTTTGCCGTCAGTTTATTTTACTGTCCTGTATCCACCCGGTTTGGTTTAAGATGGTTTCGAATAATTCAAATTGTTCTTCGAGACGGGCAAATAATTCAAAGGCATGGTCGAGATCAACCCTTTTCCCTGCATTCTCAATCTCATAGGCAACTGCCCGTATAGCCCCCGCCTCCACATTGGCCGCAGCGCCCTTGATAGTGTGCGCCTGCCGCGCAATACCGAGGGCATCTCTGGTGTTGAGATGTTCCCTTAAAGAACCCATCTCCTTTTGAATATCATCTAAGAATAAGGCAAGTATTTCCCGGCACAGGTCTCTATCGCCCATGAATCTTTCAATCAGCGCCATTTCATTGAAAACCTCTTTTATCTCTTCCTGGTTATGGGCAACTACCGGTCCTTCAGTCACCGATATGGATTCTGTCTTGCCGGCAGCGGCTTTACCACCCAATATCCGGGCTAAAACCTCTTCTATTTCTTTCGGCTGCAACGGTTTGGCAATGTGTTCATTCATGCCCGCTTTAATGCACTTCTCCCTGTCCTCTTTTGTGGCATGGGCAGTTATGGCTACAATAGGTATGCCATGATTAAGCACATGAGAATCATCTTTACGGATCAACATGGTAGCCTCATAACCGTCCATTTTAGGCATCTGACAGTCCATCAGGACCAGATCATACTGCATGTTCTCGAGGACATTGACCGCTTCAGCGCCATTCTTTACAGCGTCGACCTGGTAACCGAGTTTCTTCAGCATAACAATGGTGACTATCCGGTTGATCGGGCTATCTTCGGCTAAGAGAATTCTTACCTGACTTTTCCATGATTCTGCAACGGCGTGCTTGACAATAAGATTGTCTGTTGAGGCATCGGAACTTATTTGCCGGTCCCGAAGTTCATTTTCGTCATTATCTATTGGAGCGGCTGACATAGATTGTTCAAGCTTTGCAAGGGCAATGAATGTGTTCTCGTTCTCCTGGAGATATTTTGTGAGTGCTTCCCTCATAAAGAAGCTTTTGGACTTGCTGGTGATTATAACAAGATTATCAAGGCGGTCTTCAAGATCTTTGGGCAGTTTCAGACTTATCATGTTTTGCCGGACACCTCCCTGTAGTAGAACCACGTAATGCCGCGTCCAGGGCCATAAACCCCGGTGTTTTATCCATGGCTGCAAACAGAAGTTTTTATAACCTTTATTCCACCTGTTTTCCGCCTAACTGTCAGGCGAAATAAGAACGGAGTTTGCTTAAAAAATAATCCATGAAGCAGATTCTTTGTGTTCTATGATTTGATCCAACCATGGATTTATCTATTCAAAGGAGAAGTCTACATATAATATTTCTTCATGACCGTCATTTACCTGGAAATGGAATGGTAATGATACTATGGGCAATGCACATATAAAATGCAACTCCACGTTTCTTCCGACAACAACCGTAGGGATCGCCGCCCTCAGGTTGACTTGAGCCTTCTCAAGCTCTTTTCGTGCCTGCCCTGAGGTAATATTGGTAAGCTCTCCGATTGCGTCAATAACCTCTGCGTCCAAATCATCGTGACTTTCGCCCATAAGCGCCTGGTAAATGAACAAAGCACCCTCTTTCGTGAAGCTTATGCAGATCGTTCCTTTTGCGTCCCCGACAAGCCCCATAATGCCTGTTACATCGCCGGTTGAAATCCGTGTATTCCTGAGAATGGGTTTGTTCATTTTAAGATCAATGTTGAGCATGGTTTTAAATACCGATGTAGTGGCTATAACAAAGGGGTTAATGTATTCTACGTGCATCCGGACCTCCTATACATGATTGTTGCCCCAACCCCTATTACTTTCTCTCGATAATACTTTTCATCGAAGCACGGCAACATGATCAATTACTCTTTTTATATCGCTCTTTTTTGATAAAACTTAAATAGCTTCTATCCGGAAACTCCGGACGGAAACTAATTATTCCAATTAACGTTCATCATGTCACCATCGTTGGCGGCGTCATCAGCATCCTCGACGTACTGGTTGTACGCCTCCGGTGCCTCGTCCTTGCCGCCTCGGTGCCATTTCGAATGCAGATTGGAATTAGGTTACTAAAGTTTCTCAGCAATTAAACATCTCCCGGGCCCGTAAATACCGTCTTCAGCCCCTCAAACTCCATCTCCAATTTTTTAATGAGTGTACCGGCCTGACTTATATCCTTGCTGTTTCCTGCAGTTTCTAATTCAAAGGCAATGTTCTTCAGAGACCTTGCCTCTATGTTTGCCGCAGCGCCCTTCATAGCATGGGCCTGCCGTTCCAGTGCATAGGCATTATCCTGAGACAGGGCGTCCTTTAAACCGGCCAACTGGTTCGGAAAATCAGCCATAAACACATCAACGATCTCTTTCATAAGTTCTTCGTCGCCATCAAGACGTTCAAGAAATGCCGATCTGTCAAAGATAAATTTATGAACCGGCTTTGTTTCGAATATTGGTTTTTGTCTTGATGATTGTAAAGTTGACAGGCAACGCTCTATTGCAGCAACAAGTTCTTTCGGCTGGATAGGTTTTGAGACATAGTCATCCATGCCTGCCTCTATGCAACGCTCTTTGTCCCCTTTCAAGGCATGGGCTGTCATGGCAATAATCGGCATATGGGTTCCATTCAATTTTTCCTTGTTGCGAATAATGCCCGTTGCCTCGAATCCGTCCATTTCCGGCATCTGGACATCCATCAGCACAAGATTATAAGGGATCATATCAACAGCTACGACTGCCTCTTTTCCATTCGCGACCACATCCGCCCTGTATCCTAATTTCTCAAGGATACGCACTGCAACCTTCTGGTTAGTGGCATTGTCTTCAGCAACAAGGATTTTTACCATGCGCTTCGCATCTTCACGGATGGAGTGTTTTGTTATAAAAGGCGCAGGTTCTTTCTTTTCTGTTACCTGCCGCCCGCAAATAATTGTTGCAAGACAGTTGAACAGTTGTGTCGATTTCACAGGCTTCGTAAGGTAGGCAGCGAAACCTATTTCCTTTGAACGGGCAGCATCCCCGCGCTGACCGCCCGATGTTAACATCACAAGGATTATGTCTTTTACATCATCATCCTCTTTAATAATACGACCCAGAGTTTCTCCGTCCATACCCGGCATGAGCATGTCAATAATGGCAATATCAAAGGGATCGTTATTGGATTTTGCCTGCCGCAATTGCCGGAGCGCTTCAATGCCGCTTGAAGTCAGAATACACCGGCAACCCCAGGAGTATAGATAGGCTTTTAAAACACGTTGATTCGTATCATTATCATCCACTACAAGTACATGAATGCCTTTTATATCCTCACGGGTCCGGGCTTCAGATTCAGGAGTCGTCTGTTGTTTTTCCAGAACTATTGTAAACAGGAATTTTGAACCTTTACCTTCTATGCTCTCAACACTGATATTGCCGCCCATCATTTCCACAAGGTGTTTGGAAATGGCAAGGCCCAGGCCTGTGCCGCCGTATTTTCTTGTTGTAGACGCATCCACCTGTGAAAAAGACTTAAAAAGACGGTCCATATTTTCGGCAGAGATTCCTATGCCTGTATCCGCTACGGTAAAAAGAACCTTCGCATGGCTGTCGCTCTCTTCTTCAAGCGTTGCACAGACAGAAATCTCGCCTTTTTCAGTGAATTTGATGGCATTATAAGCAAGATTCATCAATATCTGACGTATTCTTCCCGGATCACCGCGCACAAAAGACGGGACCTCCGGGTCTACCATAAAGATACATTCAAGACCTTTATCGTGCGCTCGCAGCGACAGCATATCGGCCACTTCCTCTACCGAGGTTCTAATATCAAAATCGATAACCTCAAGATCGAGTTTCCCTGCCTCAACCTTCGAAAAATCAAGGATATCGTTCACTACCGCCAATAAAGTATTTGCAGAATTCACTACAGTCTCTGCAAAATCCCTTTGCTCGGCATCCAGGTTTGTGTCGAGAAGCAACCCTGCCATACCGACTACCCCGTTCAAAGGCGTCCGTATCTCATGGCTCATATTGGCAAGGAACTCGCTCTTTGCCTTGTTGGCTGATTCGGCTATTTCCTTGGCCTTTGTTAAATCTTCATGGGTCTTTACGTTATCGGTGATATCTATGAGGGTACCGATTATTGCCGGTCTACCCTTATAAATTGTCTGTGTGCGCAGGACCTCCACATAAATAACCCTTTTGTCCTTTGTGAGTGCCCTGAACCGGTAGCCCAGGGATTCTGCCCCTTCCTCCATCTTTTTTTTCACGTTCTCTATAAAGAGGGACCAGTCTTCCGGTAATACAAGGTCCTTTGAGTCAACTTTGTTGACTATCTCTTCCACACTGTAACCGTGGATTTCGGCAAACCGGGAGTTTACATACCTGAATGCATTGTCCTGTAAAAGATAGATGCCAACCAATGATTTTTCTGTTAGATCGCGGAACTTGTTTTCAGATTCCTTTAAGGCATTTTCGTGCTGTTTCAGTTCTGACACATCCTCGCAGGTCAATACAGAGCCGCCGTTTCCAAGGAGTACGGATACAAAACTGACGATCTTTTCTGTGCCGTCCTTACAGGTAACGGTAAAAACCTCCGGGGCAAATCTGCCTCCCTCCAGTGTGCCCTTCCGGTCCTCTAACCATGCAGCAATCACCCTGCGCCTGCATTCCTGATCAGGGAAGGCCTTTCTGGACCATGTCCTGCCGTCAGGAATATCACTTTCATCATAGCCGAAAAGCTCCTTAAACTTCGGGTTGATGTATGTAAAAATGCCATCCGGGGCAGTCATCACCATCCCGAAGGGGGCATTTTCCGACAGTGTCTGGAAATTTTCCCTCTCATTCTGTAAGGCTTCTTCCATCATCTTCCGTTGGGTAATGTCTTCGCAGGTCATTATATAATCCCCTGTTCCCAGCAATACAGGTAGAAAATTAATGATCTTTTCGGTTCCGTCCTTACAGGTAACAGTAAAGGTATAAGGGTCTTTTTCGCCTGGTTGCGATTGCGATGATGTCTGGCTGGCCCAGACACTGACTACCTTGTGTCTGTATTCCTGATCAGGGTAGGCCTTTCTGAGCCATGTCCTGCCGTCGGGGATATCGCTTAAATTATAGCCGAAGAGTTTTTGAAACTTCGGATTGAGATATGTAAAAGTACCGTCCCGGGCAATCATCAACATCCCGAAGGGGGCATTTTCCGAGAGCATCCGGAAACGCTCTTCTCCTTCCCGTAATGCTTCCTCCGCATTTTTACGCGCAGTAATATCCCTGCCGTATACAACAATTCTGGCAACTCTTCCGGCAATAGCTACAGGGAAAAAGCCGGTATCATGCCATCCGTCATGGTGTCTGCTTTCAACCTGGACCGGTTGTTGCGCAAGGCAAACCTTGTGTAGTCGTTCCTTTCTTTTTTGTGCAACTTCAGGCGGTAAATTGTCAAACAGTGTAGACCCGATAGCAGTGTCGGGATTCAGACCCAGATATTCAGTGCCGGCTTTGTTGATGGCAAGGATAACCCCCTCAATATCGACTAAAAAAATTCTGTCCGTTGATGCATTGATGATGTCATGAAGCCTGTCCGTGGATTCCAGAAGAGCGTCTTCAGCTTTCTTCCGTTCTGTAATGTCGTTATATATGGCCAGGATTCTATTGGAAACCATCGCCCCCATTTGTTCTACATGGCGTATAGAGCCATCCTTGCAGGTAATGGTAACTTCGATAGGCGTCATTTCTATGCCATGTTTTTGGGCCTCAGTGAGGGAAGTAAATAAAGATGGGAGTGAAGCACAATAGTCAGGATCAGGATATGCCTGACGGCGCCAATCCTGAATAGTGGGAATATCTTCCATTGTGTACCCGAAAAGCTCACGGAACTTGCGGTTGTTATATTCTATATTTCCCTTCAGGTCACCCCAGGAAATAGCCACAGGAGAGGCATCCATGATGGCCAAGAGTTTTTCCTTCTCTTCCTGCAGTTCCTCATGTACCTTCTTACGCTTGGTAATATCGCGAAAGATCGTAGACACTCTGATATTACCGTCTTTGCCTTTGAACGTGTTGGAAGACACCTCGCAGGGGAATCTGGTCCCGTCTTTGCATATATGGTAAATTTCACTTCTGAACATACCTGTTTGTTTTCGTTCCTCTAATGCTACAGCAAGCCGTGGATCCGAGACATCAACAATACCGCCCCGGCCGATCTGACATATTTCTTCTTCGCTTCGCCCAAGCATGCGACAGGCTGCGGCATTGGCGGCAAAGATCTTTCCGTCAGGCATTGTCAGGAGAATTCCATCGGCGCTATTATCATAGAGCGACCGGAAAAGTTCTTCGCCTTCCCATAATAATGCTTCCGCCTCCTTACGCTCGGTAATATCCTTCACCATGCCTTCATAACGGATTATATTCCCGCTATTATCATGGACAGATTTGTTGGATACGGAAACCCAGAATTTGCTTTTGTCCTTCCTGTATCGTTGTGATTCAAAATCTCCTATGCTCCCGCGGATTTCAAGGAGCTCTATATACCGCTGGCAATCAGCGGGGTTCACATAGGTCTGCTCTGCGGTATCCGTAATAGACGTCATCATTTCTTCCGGCGAGGCATAACCGAAAAGCTTTGCCATGGCCGGGTTGACATTGATATATCGGCCTTCAGGTGTACTCTGGTAGATCCCGAAGACAGCGTTTTCAAAGATATTTCTGAAATTTTCTTCAGCCTTTTTTAGCTCTATTTCTGCATGTTTACGCTCTGTTATGTCTTCAATGGAGCCTTCATAATACAGTATATCACCATTGTCATTGCGAACAGTCCTTGCGTTAATGGAAGCCCACATTGCGCCCCCGTCTTTCCGGCGAAGCTGTGTTTCAAAGCCCTTTATGAAGCCCTCTTTTGCCATCGTCTCTGCGTATTTTGTACGGTCTTCGGGGTTCACATAGTGTTGTCTTGCCATGTCTGTAAATGCTTTAATGACCTCTTCGGGCGAGTCAAAACCCATCATCCGGGCCTGAGCCGGATTGACGCTGAGAACCCGTCCATCCGGCGTGGTCTGGAAGATGCCCTCTATAGCGTTCTCAAAGATGCCTCTGTATTTTTGTTCACTTTTCTTCAATGCCTCCTCGGCCTCTTTCTGCTCTGTAATTTCCTTGGCAAAGATCGCAATTTTATCAACCTCTCCAGCATCGTTGAGCACCGGGTAGAAGTATACGTCATAGTATCTGTTGCTGTGCATGTCTTCAAGATGAACAAGCTGCTTTGTCCTCACTGCCTCTTCTATACGCGTATCCCTTTCTCTGTGTATGTCATTAGAAAGGAAGTTGACAAGAGATGTGCCTATCAGTTTGTCGGGAGTAGTGCCGAACCTTTGAGCCCCTGCCCTGTTTATATTAAGGACAATCCGTTCCCTGTCAATAAGGATAGCAGTCTCAGGTGTGGCATCGAGCAGCACCCTTATGGTCTTCTCGCTGTCCCGCAATCTGTTCTCGGCTTGTTTAAGATCCGTAATGTCTTCCCCTGAACTCAGCGTTCCCGTAATAATGCCCGAGTCGTCCTTTGTAACCGTATTGTGCCAGGAGATGATCCTCTCCTCACCGTTCTTCACCAGTACCGGCCCTTCAGCATATTCAACATTATCAATACGGCCGGACATCAATCTGTTAAACACCGCCCTTACCTCTGCCCTCATCCTTTCAGGGACGAAGGTATCAAACCAGTTTTTTCCTATGATGTCCTCTTTTGTATATCCCAGCACCTGACAGCCCTTCTGGTTGATAAGGGTCACCTTTTGGGAAGCATCTATGGCAACGAACATGACGCCTGCAATATCGAGGTATTTCCGGGCCAGATTCCTCTCTCTTTGAAGCATCTCTTCCGGTATTTCCTGCGGCACAATCGTATCTGTTCCATCAACTGTTGAGAGGTTGGTATCCGAACTCTTTGTCTCTTTCTGCAAAGTCATATTTTACCCCTTATCCTGCTTTCTTATATTGTGATAGTTTAAAATATATTACCTGTCAACTGCGATCTGGTGAGCTTATATTCTTTAATAATACTCTTTGAAATTAAAGGGTATATCTTTAATTGGCCCTTGTTTTGCCTCTTCAGTACTGTATACAAACCAGCCTTATACGGAAATTTTCATCAAGCCAATTAAAGCGTTATTAACCCTTCTTCGAGATTTTACTTGCCCTGGCATAGGCAAGGACAGCCTTCACATAATTATCACAGTGGTTGTAAGCCCATACAGCTTTTCTATGCTTGTCCGGGCTGCCTTTTTCCCAGCCGTGCGCCTTCAAATAGCTTGCAATACTTGCCATAGCGTCATGAAAATTGAATAAATCAATCTCGCCGTCGCCATTGCCGTCAACGGCATAGCGCAAATATGACGACGGGATAAACTGGCACAGACCAAAGGCTCCGGCCCATGAGCCTTTGATAGAAAAAGGGTCTTTGCTACTGTTTTTGCAAAGTATCAGGAGGTTTATCAGCTCTTCCGTTGCCCATTCGGAACGACGGTTTTCAAATACAGACATAGTGAGAAGACTGTTGAATACGAGATAATTGCCCCTTGCATTTCCAAGATTGGTTTCTACTCTGTAAATGGCAACAAGTACTTCTTTTTCAACGCCGAACCGGTCTTCTATCTCTTTGAAGGCAGCTCTATGTTCTTTTAAAACCTTCTGGCCTCTCATAATGGATTTCTTGTTAAGAAGGCCGAATTTCCGGCTCATATAGTTAAACCCCTTCCCGCTTCTGTTCAGCATCTCAGGGTATAGTTTTATACGTGTATCTGAAAAAATCTGACGGATTTCGTCATCACTGAACCCGTTGTCTTTAAGCTTTTGAGAGATGATTTCCTTTTTTGATGCAAAATCAGGCGGTATCCATTCTGATGCGTATGAGTTGACAGCAATTAAAGCAATAAGGAGAGCAAATATTGTTAAATATTTCAAGAGAACCTCCCCTGGTTTTTTCTAAAGGTCTCTATACTTTTTCATAGAGCCCTTTGCCTTCTCTACCGGGTACTTTTTTCCGTTCTTCTCTATCTTCTTTTTTGCCGACTCGATAATATCTATTCCGAGGTCATTTGCCAGCATAACCAGGTAATTGAATATATCGGAAAGTTCTTCAGCTATCTCATGCTTTTTTTTAAAGGTAAGTTCTTCGTTCTCCTTCCGCCACTGGAAGTGTTCGAGAAGTTCCGCAGCCTCAATTGAGATTGATATGGCAAGATTTTTCGGTGAATGAAATTGTTCCCAGTCCCGCTCCTCGCGGAATTTAAGGAGCATTTCGGAAACTTCCTTAATGCTGTCGTCTGATACAGGCGCCATTAATTTTTAATTTACACCATTTTGCTTTTTTGTCAAAGAAAATCGTCACAATACTAAACAAAGTAAATCGGTAAGCCTCGGCTCTGCCGGGGAACCTAACACCTTTTAATGCCTGCTTCCCATTGATTTTATCGTTTCCTGAGGACCTCCGTAATCTCCTTTATCAGAGGTTTCGAACCGACATAAAGGGCGGTTCTTTGGTGGTGTGTTTTTGGTTGAATATCGATTATCGGTGTTCCTTTTTCATCTACGGCATCTCCGCCGGCCTCGCGGCACATGAAGGATACAACAGCGGCCTCGTACATCAGTCGCAGCTTCCCCGCAGGTTTGTTTTTCTCCGGATTTGTGTGATTTACAATAGCAGGATACATAAACATGCCGCCATTGGAAAGGATTCGATGGAAATCCCCCCCCAGGGCGCCGAGGTATCTGAAGGCATATTTTTTTACGTTTTCACTAATCCAATCCTGGACATCATGCACATAGGAATATTTGTTGGAAGCATTGAATGACAACTCCCAGCTCTTTTTATCCTCCGGGAGCATCATACGAACAGGCTTGACATAATTCATCGTATCATCTATATGAAACCTCCATGTCCCGGCCTCCTTCAATGCAAGAGTGAATGTGCCTGTGGGTATGACAAACATGCCTGCTGTTATAAAATCTTTTCCTGCCCTCAAATGACCATCCTCAGGCCCATCGAGGTTTCGCTTGGCAATGCCGAAGAGAAAGGCAACGGGCAACCCGTGGGCAACATTCGATGAACCATCGAGGGGATCAAAATAAACAAAATAACGTCCCCCTTCTGCATTGAGGTGAATGATATCGTCTGCCTCTTCACTGACCGCATAAATCACCCTGTTTGTCGTCTTCAGGTAATGGACCACGATATCATGGGCAATTTGATCCATGCGCATAACATCTTCCCCTTGAACATTAATCTCATTTGCGAACCCCAGGTTGCCTTTTAATGCCCCTGTCAGGTAGTAATGCTGAATATGTTTCGCAGCACTGATGATAGCATCCATCAGAACAAGGAAATGGTAAGTACGATTGTATCTTTCCTGATGGGCAAGTAAGAAATTCATAAAGGTTTGCTCAAACTGTATCATGTCATCTCCTTTTAATAATCCGGCAGGAAATTATATCCATTTACCTCGAAGAAATCCATTAATCTCCGCAGATAAATTCCCCGCAGCTTGCCGCCGGGTAGTTTATTGGGCGCCCCTCCCACCACAAAGTCTTTTGCCCCAGGATCTCATACTCACCTGGGTTTTGCAAAGGTCTCAATTTCTAAAAAGCGGTCCATGAATACGCGCGCCACCTTTCCTAATAACTTACAGCGTGTTTGTTTGTCAATTATTTTTTCCCCCGGAGTTTCCTCCAACACTTTAACCCTGTTGACTAATCTTTCTTTATTATAAGATAATAGGACTATGAGCAATAAATCTATACTGCAAGTCCTTGAAGAGATAGCAATGCTCCTTGATATTAAAGGAGAAAACCAATTCAAGACAAGGGCTTACTATAATGCAGCAAAGACGCTCTCAGGCATCGACAACCTTGAGGATATGATAAGAGAAAAGAGGCTCCGCGAGATTAAAGGCATCGGAGAAGCCCTCTCAAAGAAGATTGAAGAGTACGGCGAGACCGGGAAGATGGCTTACTTCGAGGAGTTAAAACGGGAAGTGCCTGAATCCCTGCTTGAACTTACCGGCATACCGAATCTGGGACCGAAAAAGATCAAAGTTCTTTACGATAAACTCAACATAACGAATACCGGTGAACTTGAATATGCCTGCAAGGAAAACAGGCTCATCATGCTACCCGGTTTCGGAGAAAAGACCCAGCAGAAGATACTGAAAGGGATTGAGTTTGTTAAAAGGCATAAAGGTGAGTTTCTCCTTGGAGATGTCTACCCTGAGTCTGAAAAGATAAAGCAAAGATTAGAAGCCAGGACACGGCCGGGGTGCGTAGAGGTGTGCGGGAGCATACGCAGATGCAAGGAAGTGGCAAATGATATCGATGTCCTTGTTGCCGGGGGCGACCATGAAGGCTTATCGTCATATTTTATCGCCATGCCGGAGGTTGACGAGGTGCTGCTCACTGGTGACACAAAAACATCCTGCCGCCTTAAATCAGGGATCGAAGTTGATCTGAGAGTGGTAAGCCAGGAGGCCTTTCCCTATGCCCTCATGTATTTTACCGGCAGCAGGGAGCACAATGTCAGATTGCGCGGGATTTCCAGGAAGAAGGGATGGAAGCTGAACGAATACGGACTTTTTGAAGAAAACAGGCTTATCAGCCTTAAAACCGAAGAGGAAATTTATAATGCCCTCGGCCTTTCCTACATTCCGCCGGAATTAAGAGAAGACGGAGGTGAGATAGAGGCTTCAGAACAGGGCAGGCTCCCGGAGCTTGTCAGACTCGAAGATATGAGGGGCGTATTCCATATACACACCGAATTCAGCGACGGTGTTGATACTATCGAGCGGATGAGGGATGAGGCAAGGAAGATGGGCCTTGCATATATGGGCATTTCAGACCATAGCAGGAGCGCCTATTACGCAGGAGGACTTAAGGTTGACGATATTTACCGGCAGTGGGAAATCATTGACAGACTGAATGAAGCAATGCCGGATTTTTATATATTCAAGGGCATTGAGAGCGATATCCTGCCTGACGGCAGTCTCGATTACGATGAGGAAGTCCTGAAAGGCTTCGATTTTATTATCGCATCAATCCATTCAAATTTTAACCTGGGTCAGGAAGCTCAGGAAAAAAGGATTTTACGGGCAATGGAAAACCCTTATACGACCATGCTCGGTCATCCCACAGGCAGGCTCCTGCTCTCGCGCGAAGGTTATGCTGTAGATATGAGAAATATCATTGACGGGGCTGCAAAACACAATGTAATAATAGAACTCAACGCAAGTCCATACCGGCTTGATATAGACTGGAGATACCTGAAACATGCAAAGGAAAAGGGGGTTATGATCTCCATTAATCCTGATGCCCACGCAACAGCCGGTCTCTATGAGATCCTATACGGTGTCGGCATTGCGAGGAAGGGCTGGCAGGAAAAGAAAGATGTGTTGAACACGCGCACTGCCGCCGGGATAATGGAGATATTCAAAAAATGAAGCCCGTCATACAGCTTCCCCTTGCCTTCCCTCAACTGCAAATGATAAAACTATTTTGAACAGGGACCTACATATTTTCCTGATATTTTGCTCGTCATTTGGATAGTCCCCTGTTCTTTACTCTTCATTTAAGAGCTACTTTTTATCCAGCACCTTGTTCCATTGATCAAGTTGTTCCTTATAATTTTCTGCCAGTTTTGTGTAATCTCCTTCAATCAGAATTGTATTGATTTTATCTCCCATGGCGATGCTGTTCACAACTTTATTGTCTTTTGAGTCAACAACTTCACCAAAGACAGTATGCTTGTTGTCCAGGTATGGAGTTGGAATATGGGTTATAAAGAATTGACTTCCGTTTGTATTCGGTCCGGCATTTGCCATAGATAGAATTCCGGACTTGCTGTGTTTCAATTCCGGTGAAAACTCATCTTTGAACTGATACCCCGGGCCACCTGTGCCATTGCCCAGCGGACAACCGCCTTGAATCATGAAGTTTGGAATTACCCTATGAAAACTCAAATTATTATAAAAACCTCTTTTTGACAGGTTCACAAAATTCAGTACAGTAAGCGGTGCTTTATCCGCAAATAGCTTCAGCTTTATGTCACCTTTGTTGGTTTTTATTGTAGCTGTTATCGAAGGGTATGCTGCTTTCCCTTTTTCTTTACTCTCTTCTGCTGCAAATGACATGAGACCACTTAAAGCCAAAAATGATAACACTAAAATAATTAATACTGCTTTTTTCATCATTTCAATCACCCCTTAACATATTGAATTTTATAGTATTATGCATAATTCTGGTATACAAAAAGCCTGCAATGAACCATCCCTATAGGGGGTTCATTCCTGGTGTAACGAAAGGACTATTAACTATTATTCCCAACCGGATTCACGGTCACACCCGGCCCTTTCAACCTTATTTGTTTTTTCCCATTGCGTAACCGACTGTGTCTCGGTTTTATTCATCTTATTGTTCATGCAAACACAGTACTTAATGACAACATCCGTTGCGACTTTGGCGCCGACATTGTCATGCAGACACCTGGAGATTCGTATCAGGTCGTTTGCATCGGCATACACGGTGCTGCTTGCCATAAGAGATCCGATTAAAACCAACACAACTGCCGCAAACCTCATGCGTTACCTCCAATGACCGATAGGAATTTGCTTTCCAGCATGCGATATGAATAACACAAGAAAAACAAACTATCAATACGAAACCGGAATCCGTAATAACAAAACAGTATTCAGCAACCTTTTAATAGAATTTTACTTGTAAAGTAATTAAATTTTAGAGAAAATGAACTACGAGGCAAGGAACTGATAACACGATTATTTTGTAGATACCTTAGCCCGGTCGGATGTTTTAATTATGGATGTTGGTGAATGGTACTACAAGGAGACAAGCGGAAAGCATGAATATGTACGAGGTCCCTTTACCAGAGAAGCGCTACTCAGCAAACTCAGCGAAAACGAAATCGATGAAAATACCTTAATTCGCTATGACAACAAAGCCTGGCACCCTGTAAAAGAGTATTTACCGAAAAAGAAGAAAGGGTATTTTAAGAAATATTCAATTGTTGTAATAATCGGCATTATATTGATTCTATTTGCCCTGATAAAAATATACAGGCAGCCGGATCAATACCGCAGTTCAGTATCCACTGAAGTAGAAAAGTCTGATTCAGGAACACAGGAGCGTCCGGTCCGTGAAGTTCTATCAAAAGATGCTATTATAAGTTTGACAAACATTACACGTGTACAGAATGGTATATATGAACTCCGCGAGAACCGGCTTCTGAATGCAATTGCCGAAGAAAGGGTCAAAGATATGTTCAAAAAACAGTATATTGGCCATGTTTCACCAACAGGCGAAGGGCCTTCTGAAGTTGCCCAGAAGGTCGGATATAGATATAAATACATCGGGGAAAATATCGGAAGCGGTATGTTTATTGATAATCAGAAAATTATAAACGGTTGGATGCAAAGCCCTGGTCATAGGCAAAATTTACTCTCGCCAAAGGCTGATGAGATCGGTGCTGCTGTCTTAAAAGATAAAATGCAGGGCCTGGATACCTGGATAGCCGTACAGATATTTGGTCTGCAATCTCCTCCGGTAACAACAGATGCAGCGCACAGATCTGCTGAATGTATACCTCCTGATCAGGCATCGAAAGAGGCTATAGATAAAGAAAAACGTGATGTAAATGATGCAGAGAATATGATTTTTTTACTTAAAAACGATCTGGAAAAGGAGAAGGCAATACTTGACAGAACGCAGAGCAAAACAAAAGAGATGGTTAAGGGCTACAATGATAAAGTAAACGAATATAATCAACGTATATATGAATTGAAAGAGAAAAATAAGGGGTTGTTACAAATGATCAATAATTATAATGAAAATGTGCAAAAATATAACAAGTGCATTGGTTCTCGTTAGAAATATTTAAACTTAAGAGCCTCCTGCAAAACTATTGACCTTTCTGTAAGGATGCCGGTGGAGTAGCCCCCGTTTTAGACAGGAACATCCTTCACTTATTATCGCCCTTTCCTTAATGCCGTTGCTTCATTGAATATCATTAGCCCCCATCTGCTCCCATCTTTCCTTTGTCCCTGGATGCGGACCCTTGAGGCTATCAAATGTTTTCTGCCGGGTCAGTAGTTGCCATCGATCACCTCCGCAAGCACTCCATGACATTGTTTCGGATGTAAGAATGCAAAGTACCTTTTCAACTCCCTGGCAAACCGTGGTTCCCGATCAATTAGTCCTGCCCCGTTTCTTTTGAGCAGTTCGAGCGATTCAATGGTGTTATCTACGTTGATTGAGAGCACCATAATACCTTCACCGTGTTTATCAATAAACTTCGCAACCTCGCCTGTTCCATCCATGTCTTCCATAATTTCAAGAGCTGTTTGACCCATCATGTAATACGCTACGTTGATTTTCTCGTCATAATCAGAATAACGTCCATCGACTTGCCATCCGAAAGCCTGCCTGAAATCTTCTTCAGCCTCCTTAAGGTCTTTGACAGCTATGCTGATATGGTCAATATAATTTGTTTTCAACTTTTCCGGCATTTTTCCTCCCTGTTTTCCAGTAATATTTTACCTTTATTGTGATTCTTTTGAGAAATTTTTTCGTTGGAGGAGAGAATCATCTGTTAACACGGGGCGGCATTATAAGCATTCGGTCAGCCTATCGTTTAAAAAATTTATTAGCACTGTTAGAATAATGCTAAGCACCGCCATGGATTTAATAGGAATAAATATTTTGCTCCGCTCAGTCTCAATACGTATATCGCCTGGCAATTTACCGAACCAATTCAAAAGCCAGGGAGCGAAGTGCAGTATTATCCCTATTACGACTAATATTAATCCTGCTGTTATTATCCAACGTCCCATTGTTCCCCTGTGCAGTTAAAAACTTAGTCTTTTGAATCCCTTTTTACGATAAAAGCTAATACGGGTGCGTGGAAACCCCTGCCTTGAGCATACAATGTCGTTATATGCAATTCAGGCTCACATGTTTTATTAAATGTCAGGTTGCTTTTATATATTGGAGTAATCCTGCTGTTACACAACCATTCCTTTTTAAGAAAATCGTGCGATGTTATAGATATAAAGAGCTGAAAATGGTCTTTATATATTCGGGAAACATTAGGGGAAACAGGGCTGCAAAGAATAAACATTATAATGAAATGGGCGATAAATCTTATCATTTTGAAGTTTTTCTTATTGGCACAAATTGTTTTTTATCCCATCTATACCTTACGGTTACGTTTTTCCCGCTGGTATTATCATAATATGTGAACACTAAAAACCCTTTCTCAATACTAATTAAATCTGTCGAGTTATGTCTGTTGGGCGGAGACACAAAAAATCCGCCGGCGCCTTTTATCCGGAGAGGTGAAACAATACCGTCAGGGTTAACGGTAAACAGCCTGAAGTAATTGCCATTGCAAGAACCATATTGGCCGAGGTTAAAGTCGATCTGTCCGTCCATATTGTAATCTTTAAAAACAAGTGAAAATTCCGGTGTCCAGAAGCTCAATGGCTCGGGATCTTTTTCATCAGAAAGCGCCAAATCGTTAAGTGACTGTTTTGATAAAACAACATTACCTTTCCTGACCTGAATTGTAAAATAACCCTCCCATTTTTCACCATTTCCGCACCATTCTTCCCTATCGTCATAGCGCTCCCCTCTCTCAAGAATAATCTCTATCTTCTCTTTTTGCCCGTCATTATCAATGTCAAACCAGGATTCGGAAATGACGACAGGCCGGGAGGTAAGGACATCGGATTGGGCATGAGAAGCCATGTCCATACAATAGATGCATAAAATTATGAGAAATAAAGCCGTGCGGATTGTCATTAATATTGTGTCCTTGCCTTGGGGAGTAAACAGTAGCGCATATAAATATTTAATAACTTTTCACACCCTTGAGGCAATAGCTTACCTCGCTATATTCTTTTAAATCCTCTTTATTCCCCTTGCTCATAATAGAATTCCCTCCCCATTAACACAAATTATAGTTATCTGTTCTGCGGTAACATGGCCATATGTTGATGCTTACGATTAGTGATATAAGGTATCATTGCTCATATTTACTCCTATTTGAATTTCGTCAGCTTTTTGTCTGCTTCACGCCTGCCCTCGCTTGCGGGGGCTTCACGGGTTTATCCGCTTCACAAGTTCTCTCATCTCTTTTACTATTCACTAACGACTATTCACTGTTTTTTTACACTTGTGGCGGCCTTTTCTTTCCGTATGGGATGTTAGGCATCTCCTGCTGGACATAATCACAAAAAACCAGCAGTTCATAGAGGAATTTATCAACATCTTCTCTGACATATGTTGCAAGGCCCTTATCAAAAGTTGTCTTCATTGATACAAGACCTTTAACCTGTTTCTTCACGGATACGGGTTTTGTATTATTCGGGTCGGGTTTGACTGTTTTGTATGTTGTTAGCATTCTATCTAATGTGGCATTGGTCACCGGTGTTTTTAAGATAGCATCAAATATATTTTTAAGATCCTGACAATCAATGTTTGCAGCAAAAAGATACCCCTGGGAAACAGGGAGGTTTCCTGTTGTA
>JAPLKC010000040.1 GCA_026388255.1 Pseudomonadota bacterium
GCGAATCATGCGCTGAGGAGATACTCAACCCTCTGGATCGCCATTATCAATACCCGTTCACCAATTGCACGAATTGCGGTCCAAGGCTCACCATCATCGAAGACATCCCCTATGATCGTCCCGGAACCTCCATGAAAACCTTTAAAATGTGCGACAACTGTGAGGCCGAATATCACAACCCACTCGACAGGCGGTTCCACGCCCAGCCTGTAGCATGTCCTGCATGCGGCCCAAGCATACGCATAGCGGACAACAAAGGCAAAACGGCTGGCGATAATAACGACTGGCTTGATTTTACATGGAGTGTCCTCAGGAAAGGTAAAATCCTGGCCTTAAAGAGCCTTGGTGGTTTCCATCTCGTCTGCGACGCAAGAAACGAAGACGCAATAAATACGCTGCGTCTTCGTAAAGCAAGGAAGACAAAACCATTTGCTGTGATGTGCAAAGATATAAAAACTGTCCGTAAATATTGTGTTGTTAATAAAGATGAGGCAAGGTTTTTAACTTCACCCCAGGCGCCGATTGTCATATTGAAGAAAAAAGGGCGCTTCAGCCTGCCGGAAGCGCTTGCCCCGGGGCTTACCTCTCTGGGCGTAATGCTGCCATATACACCGCTTCATCTGCTTCTTTTCAGTGGGCCATTTGACATACTTGTCATGACGAGCGGGAATTACAGCGAACTGCCGCTTGTAAAAGATAACGAAAAGGCCCTTGATGAACTCCAGAATATAGCCGAATACTTCCTTCTTCATAACAGAGACATCGTCAACCGTTGCGACGATTCCCTCATCCAGGTCATAGACGGAGAGGTAAGTTTTTTCAGAAGATCAAGGGGATATACCCCGCAGCCGATTACGGTCATACGGAAAAAGGCCTCGCCGGTTGTCCTCGGCATCGGCGGGGAAATGAAAAACAGCTTCTGCATCCTTAAGCAAAACCAGGCTTTTATGAGCCAGTATATCGGTGAGATAGACACCGTCGAAGGAGAGAAAAACCTCCTTGACAGTCTTGCGAACTTTCAAAACTTGATAGGCGTAAAACCGGAAATCGTTGCCTGTGATGCCCATCCTGATTATACCTCATCTGCTATAGCCCGCAAAATACCTGCAAAAAGCCATGTTGAAGTTCAGCATCATCATGCACATCTTGCAAGCTGTATGGCGGAAAACAATATCGGTGATGAAGATACCATAGGTGTGATTCTCGACGGGACCGGTTACGGGACAGACGGCAATATCTGGGGGTTTGAAGTATTCGCAGGCAATTACCTCGGGTTTGAACGTATGTTCCATCTTGCCTATGTTCCCCTTCCCGGCGGTGAAATGGCAATACGCCAACCCTGGCGGACAGCCTGTAGCTATCTTATTACATTCCTTGGATGCGAGGGGAAAGGATACGAGAAGCTACTTTTTCCTGACAGAGATATCGATACTATTGAACAAATGATAACAAAGGGTTTTAACTCCCCTCTCTCATGCGGCTGCGGCAGGCTTTTTGATGCAGTATCGGCCATCCTCGGGGTCTGTCAGGAAAACACCTACGAAGGACAGGCTGCAATTGAACTCGGCGAAATTGCACTGAAAGCGCACCAAAACGCCTTGAAGGAATCATATGCATATACAATTACAGAGGATACAATTTTCCCCGGGGAGATGCTGGAAGGCATAACAGAGGATAAATTAATCGGGATTCCTGCGGAAACTGTTTCCGCAAAGTTTCACAACACCATCGTCAAAATCATCTGCGATACAGTTGGGAGGGTATCGGCGTTGACAGGGTTAAAGAAGGTGATGCTCAGCGGTGGAACATGGCACAACGAGTATCTTTTCAGGGCAACTATAAAGGCTTTACGTATGGATGGATTTCAGGTATGCTTTCACAGACATGTCCCGACAAACGACGGCGGTATAGCCCTTGGTCAGGCAATGATCGCACACTGGAGATGGAAAAGCAACAGAGGGCATAAGGAAAATATATATAGCGCAGACGTCCCGTCGTCTGTCGACAGCGATGATCAAATGTAACAGCACAGGGAGGTTGGTAATAATATGTGTCTTGGGATACCGGGAAAAGTGATCGAAATCAATACACAGGAAAATTGGGCCGTCATTGAGGCCTTTGGCGTTAAAAGTAAAATATATACGCCTCTCATAGAGGAGGAAATAGCTATAGGTGATTACCTGATGGTTCATGCCGGGTATGCAATCGGAAAAATTGATACGGAGGAAGCCGGCCGGACATTAAAAATGCTGGAGGAGATTGCACAAATTGATGCATAATCCAGGGGTTTCCATATGAACATCGAGCTCAGTAAAAAATTGCTGGATCAGCTTATAAAACTGTCCGGCAGCGTATCCGACAAACTTGACCGGCAGATTACTCTGATGGAGGTCTGTGGTACCCATACTACCGCCATCTCCAAAAGCGGCCTGCGTGGGTTGCTGTCTCCCTATATGGAACTTCTCAGCGGTCCCGGATGCCCCGTATGCGTGACAGACCAGACAGATATTGATAGAATGCTCGCCTTCGCCCGATTGCCTGGAGTTGTCATTGCAAGCTTCGGCGATATGATACGCGTTCCCGGCACACATGCCTCACTGGAGGTCGAACGCGCCCGGGGCGCACGGATAGAGATATGCTATTCGCCCCACGAAGCTTTATCTTACGCAGTACAGCATATCGACAAAGAGATCGTTTTCCTGGGTGTGGGTTTTGAAACAACTGCACCTGCTGTTGCCTTAAGCGTAATGGAAGCAAAGGCACTGGGTATAATAAATTATTCCGTCCTGTCGGTACATAAACTCGTTCCGCCGGCAATGAAGGTGCTCCTCGCAGACCCCGAACTCAACGTTGACGGCTTTATCCTCCCCGGACATGTGTCTGTGATAACAGGCAGAAAGGTCTTCGATTTTATCGCATCCGAATATGGCATACCGGCAGTTATAGCAGGTTTTGAACCTATTGACATCATGGAAGCCATATCGCTGCTTCTGAAACAGATAGTTGATAAAAAGGCAGAAACAATAAACGGCTATACACGTCTTGTCAGCGAAGAGGGTAATATCCGGGCTAAAAATGCTATTGAAGAGGTTTTTGAGCCTGAAGATGCATCATGGCGGGGGTTCGGCCTGATTCCTGAAAGCGGTCTTGTATTTAAAAAAGCATATGCAGGCTTTGATGCCGCAGCCCGGTTTCCCGTAGAGGTTCCGTATGCCTCGCCGCCTGAAGGCTGTTCGTGCGGCGAGGTGTTAAAAGGTAAGATTAAACCGGATCAATGCCCTCTGTTTTCCATTGTATGCACCCCGGCAGACCCCACAGGCCCCTGCATGGTTTCTTCTGAGGGAGCCTGCGCGGCATATTTCAACTATGGCGATGAGTAAAAGAGGATAAAATATGACTTCTCAAAAAAACAGCGATATAATCCTCATTTCTCACGGTGATGGCGGGCTTCTTACACATCAACTCCTGGAGAAATATTTTTTACCCTGCTTTAACAATACGCTCCTTGAAGGGCTCACCGATGCAGCATCGTTTCCCGTCAGACAAGGAAAAATGGCAATAACAACAGACTCTTTTGTTGTTGACCCCATATTTTTCCCCGGAGGAGACATCGGAAAACTTGCCGTGTGCGGTACTGTGAACGATCTGGCTGTAAGCGGCGCTAAACCGCTCTACCTGACAGCATCCTTTATCATCGAAGAAGGGTTTCCCATTGCCGATCTGGAAAGGATCATTGCCTCCATGGCACAGACCTGCCGGGAAGCGGATGTAATGATCGTTGCCGGGGATACAAAAGTGGTAGGACGGACTCAGGCAGACAAAATCTTTATCACCACTACCGGCATCGGCTATATGCTTCTTGAAGCTGATCTGGGTTATAACCGCATAGAACCGGGTGACGTGATAATCGTAAACGGGCCAATGGGAAATCACGGTCTTTCCATTTTACTCGAAAGACAATCTTTCAGTTTTGACACAAAAGTATTGAGCGACTGCACGCCCCTCAACATGCTTACAGAAAAGCTTCTTGAAAGATTTAAGGGCATTAAATTTATGAGAGATTTAACACGGGGCGGACTTTCCACATGTATAAAGGAAATCGCCCTGTCGGCTGGTGTAGACATACGGCTTAACGAGTCAAATATCCCCATTGACGACTATGTAAAAGGCATTACCGAAACCCTTGGCCTCGACCCGCTCTATCTTGCCAATGAAGGCAAATTCCTGCTCATAGCCTCAGGTGAAGAAGCCGACAGCATCCTGGAATATCTTAGAGAAGACCTCTGCGCCCAACAATCGGACATAATAGGTCATGTCGAGACAGGCAAAGGAAACGTCTACCTGAAGACAACCCTGGGTGGAACAAGAAGGCTTACCATGCTCACCGGCGCTCCCCTGCCGAGAATTTGCTAAAACAATACCATTTCGGATTCAGTTATAAATCATCGCGTCTACAGAAAATAAAATAATTGAATATTGATGTTCGATGATAGAACAAAGGACATTCCCATCATTACGCTTTCAGCAAAGGCACAGTCCTTTGAAATCCGGCAAAGCTCAGAGGCAGAAGCTGACAGATATTTGTGTAAACTATTTGTGTAAACTTGTAAGCTTTTCTGATATTTTAAAAGAGATGCAGACCTTTGAATCAAAGTAGTTCAAATATGTTGGCATGATTTGCAAGGAGTATATATCTATGGGAACAGATGATATAAAAGAAAATGAGCAGCAGCGGCGTATGCTTCAGGAATATATCTTCAGCCTTGAAGATGTCCAGGAAAAGGCTGAAGAACTTGCCGGCGCCCACGAAAAACTTAAACAATCCCAGGATTTTCTAATAGCTGTCCTCGACAGTACGACCCATGGCATATGTCTGGTTAAAAATCATACGTTTATCTGGTGTAATAATGCATTTGCAGATATTCTCGGATGGAATCAGGAGGATATGATCGGCCAAAAATCAAACATCATATTCCATGACGAAGAGGAACATGCAAACATTGACCGTATAATTTACAATAACCCCCTCAAAGACAGGATGTTAACATATGAGTATGATTTTATGCATAAAGACGGTCATCGCGTCAGTTGTATGGTAAAAGGACGTCCGCAGGACGAACATGATCTTTCCAAGGGATATGTATTCTCGGTTACAGATTTTACCGAATTGAAAAAAACCGAAACAGCGTTAAAGAATGCATACAAAGAGCTGGAAGGACGCACCAAAGACCTCCTGGAAGCAAACGTAAACTTAAACAGGGAAATAAAGGATCACAAAAAAACAGAAGACAAATTAAACCAATACCGGGCTCATCTTGAAGACCTGGTAATGAAAAGAACAGCAGAGCTCAAAGAAACTAACGAAAAACTTCAGCAGGAAATATCCGAACGCAACCAGCAAGAAGAGGCCCTTAATAAGCTGAAGGAACTGGAATCGTCTATGCTGGGCGCAATCCCCCATGCCGTTATTGGCTTGAAAGAACGTATCGTTATATTTGCCAACGATTCAGTGGAAGAGGTGTTCGGCTGGAAACCGGAAGAGTTGATAGGCAAAAGAACGAGAACCCTTTACAGGACAGATGCAGACTATGAAGAGATCGGCACTTTATACCAGGTTCTTGAAAAACAAAAAGTGTACAGCATGGAAATTAACTGTCGTCACAAAGACGGGAGAGATATTATCTGCAAACTGAACGTTTCAAGGATAGGAACAAGTCTGGCGGAAAAACATATTGTTGTTATGTATGAAGATATTACAGATAAAAAAAGGGTTGAAAACGCCCTCAGGGAAAGTGAGGAAAAATACCGCAATATCTTTGATAATACCATAGAGGGGATACTACAGTCAGCCCCTGACGGCCGCATATTGAACGCCAACCCCGCCCTTGTTAGTCTGTATAAAGCCGATTCGCTTTATGAATTAGTCAATGATGTCAAGAATTTCGGCAAACTGTTCGTAGATCCCTTACGGTGCGAGGAATTTCAACGCCTGTTGATGGAACAAAGCACGGTCAAGAGTTTTGAGGCAGAGTTGTACTGTAAGGACAAAAATATATGCTGGGTCTCCATTAATGCGCGTTCCGTTTTGGATGAAGACGGAAAGCTTATTTACTATGAAGGCACCCTGCAGGATATCTCCGAGCACAAAAAGCTTGAATCCCAACTGCTCCAATCCCAAAAAATGGAGGCCATCGGTACTTTAGCCGGAGGTGTTGCCCACGATATCAATAATATTCTGATGGGCATACAAGGCTATACATCTCTTGCGCTCTTTAATCTGAAAAGTTCCCACCCTAACTATGAAAAACTCAAAAGTATAGAAGCGCTTGTAAAAAGCGGGGCTGATCTGACAAGACAGCTCCTTGGCTTCGCGAGAGGGGGAAGATACGAGGTAAAACCTTCCAATATTAATGAGATCGTTGCAAAGACGTCCATGATGTTCGGCCGTACAAAAAAGGAGATTACGATTCACACACAATATGAGGAAAAGCCCTATACTGTGGATGTTGATCAGGGACAGATCGAGCAGGCCCTTTTAAACCTGTATGTAAACGCCTGGCAGGCTATGCCCGGAGGAGGTGAATTACACATAGAAACACAAAACCATTTTTTTGATGAAAACAATGCAAAAGCTTCTTATGTAAAACCCGGTGAATATCTTAAGATATCTGTAACCGATACGGGCATCGGCATGGACAGCAAAACAAAGGAGAGGATTTTTGAGCCCTTTTTTACAACTAAAGATATGGGTCACGGCACCGGTCTCGGACTCGCTTCAGTATACGGCATTGTGAAGAACCATGGGGGGTTTATTAACGTTTACAGTGAAAAAGGGCACGGAAGTACATTCAACATATATCTTCCCGCTTCAGAAAGAGCAGTACAAAAAGAAGAAGCATTTATCTCTGACACCATCAAAGGCACAGAGACAATTCTTCTTGTGGATGATGAAGAAACAATTATTGATGTTAATAAAGATTTTCTTGAGTTGCTCGGATACAGCGTCATAGCTGCAAGAAGCGGCAGAGAAGCCATTGAAACATATAAAGCAAGGGCAGAAACTATTGACCTTGTGATCCTGGATATGATCATGCCTGATATAGGGGGCGCAGAAACCTTTGAATTTTTAAAAATGGTTAATCCGGATGTTAAGGCCATTCTTTCAACCGGTTACAGCATTAACGGTCAGGCAACCGGCATAATAAACAGAGGTTGCAAAGCCTTTATACAAAAACCCTTCACCATACAAACATTGTCACAAAAAATCAGAGAGGTCCTCGACAATTAGCAAAATTACTTTTGTAAAAAAATATCCCTGATATAAAGTCTTTAGTTGACTCATTCCGGTTGCAGTTCTATAATATCAGCTCATATGAAGAATAATTTATACGATTATCTGAAGGAAGATATCGGGTCCGGAGATGTCACAACAAACTCAATTGTGCCCAAAGGCCATACCTCAAAGGCACGTATAATAGCAAAGGAAGATGGTGTTATTGCAGGAAACACTTTTGCTGCAGGGGTTTTTATGTTGCTGGACAATCAGCTTTTGTATGAAGAAGTGGTGCATGATGGTGAGCGTGTGAAAAAAGGTGATGTTATTGCCATTGTTAAAGGAAAGACACGTGCAATCCTTAGCGGCGAGAGGGTTGCCTTAAATATCCTCCAGAGGCTTTCCGGCATAGCCACACTTACAAGACAATTTGTAGATGCTGTTGAAGACACAGAAACAAAGATACTTGATACAAGAAAAACATCCCCGGGACACAGGATAGCGGAAAAATATGCAGTAAGAATGGGCAGCGGTGTTAATCACAGGAGCGATTTAAGTGAGATGGCCTTGATCAAGGAAAATCATATAGCTGTTGCAGGGTCTATCAAAGAAGCGATTAAAAGGGTCCATGCAAACTCAAAAGTCCCTGTAGAAGTAGAAGTAAAAAATATGGCAGAGCTAATGCAGGCTTTGGAGGAAAACGTTGACCGGATACTCCTTGACAATTGGAATATAGAGTCTACACGTGAGGCGGTTTCTTATACAAACAAACGCGTTCCCCTTGAGGCATCGGGAAATATGACCCTTGAAAGTGTTACCGGGGTTGCAAAAACAGGTGTTGATTTCATCTCAATTGGTGCATTAACACATTCATTTAAGTCCCTTGACATAAGCTTGCTCCATGAAGGAGTTTGATTTATGACGGGAAACGCCGATGTACTCGAAAGAATAAAAGCTGCAAAAGAAAGGCTTGGAAAAGATTTAATAATACTTGCCCATTACTATCAGCACCGTGACATTGTAAAATTCGCCGATTTTGTCGGTGATTCGCTGCAGCTTGCCCAGACTGCCTCCAGGCAGAAAAATGCCCGCTATATTGTGTTTTGTGCAGTCTCTTTCATGGCAGAGACGGCAAGAATCCTTTGCAGTCCGGAGCAGGAGGTATTCCATCCCGAACCGGATGCGCGATGCCCACTTGCTGAAATGGCAAATATCGACGATGTAGAGAAAGCATGGACTGCCATACAGAAGACAGGCAAGAAGATTATCCCGGTAGTTTACGTCAATTCCAATGCAGATTTGAAGGCCTTCTGCGGACAAAACGAAGGTCTTGCATGCACCTCATCAAATGCAAAAAAGGTCATGGAGCATATTTTATCAGAAAAGAAAATTCCTTTATTTTTCCCTGATGAAAACCTGGGTAGAAATACGGCGCATACCATGGGCATCAATGACAGCGAAATGTTTCTCTGGGATCCCTATGCAGCCGATGGTGATAGAAACACAGCAGCCATAAAAAAGGCGCAGGTTTTCCTTTGGAGGGGGTTTTGTATTATCCATACGATGTTTTTATTGTCCGATGTGGAGCGTGTAAGAAAAGAACATGACAATATAAAAGTCGTTGTCCACCCCGAATGTACACCAAGTGTTGTTGATATATCGGATTTTGCAGGCTCGACAAGCTTTATAAAAGACATTGTAGAACAATCTGAGATTGGTTCAAAGTGGGCAATCGGAACAGAGATAAATTTTGTAAACAGTATAAAGGCGGCAAATCCGGATAAACTTGTTATACCCTTAAAAACCTCCGGATGCAGGGAAATGGCAAAGGTTACACCGGAAAAACTCCTTCATGTTCTTGAAGGTCTGGTTGAAGGAACCCCCCTTCACCATGTTTCTGTTGATGCATCATATGTTGAACATGCCCGGACAGCTTTAAAGAGAATGCTGGAGATTGCTTGAGATGAACAATGACAACATACACTTTTGCGATGTTCTGGTTATCGGTTCAGGCATAGCCGGTCTTTCTGCCGCTATCACCGCAGCCGAATCAGGGCTTGATGTGATTGTAACAACAAAAAGTTCTGTTGAAGAATCAAATACCTTTTATGCCCAGGGCGGGATCGTTTCTATGGGACAGGATGATTCCCCGGAGTTCCTTATCAAGGATATCATGGAGGCTGGTGACGGCATCTCAAATCTTGACGCCGTAAAGATGATCTCCCGTGAAGGACCTTTGCTGGTCAAGGAATTCCTGATCAACAAAATAGGGGTCCCTTTTTCACGTACAACAGACACAGATTATGAATATGCACAGGAGGCCAGTCATTCGAAACGGAGGATTCTCCATTGTATGGATTCCACAGGGAAGGCCATTGAGGAAAGCCTTGTCGGGTATGCAAAGAACGTTAAAAAAATCAGGATATTTGCTGATTATACAGTCATAGACCTTTTGACCGTCCCGCATCATTCGACCAATCCTGTTTCACTTTATATCGAACCGCAGTGCATTGGGGCCTATGCCCTGAATAATATAAGTGAACAGGTAGAAAGGATATTTTCTTCATTTACGATACTTGCCACAGGCGGGCCGGGAGGGACATATCTCCATACCACCAATCCTCCGGGCGCAACAGGGGATGGATTTGCCATGGCGCACAGGACCGGCGCCCGGATGATCAACATGGAATATATACAATTTCACCCCACAAGCCTTTTTCACAAGGATGCGGACGGTTTTCTTATCTCCGAGGCTGTGAGGGGCGAAGGAGCAAGGCTTAAAACGAGAGATGGTGAAACCTTCATGGAAAACTATTCCCCGCTTGGCGATCTTGCACCCAGAGACGAGGTATCAAGGGCAATATATGAAGAGATGATAAAGAGGGGAGATGCCTATGTTTATCTTGATATAGCTTCCTATGCAAAGATTGATATAAAAAAGCGGTTCCCGACTATTTATGAAAAATGCCTGTCTCTGGACATAGATATGCTGAAAGGACCCATACCTGTGGTTCCTGCAGCCCATTACGGCTGTGGCGGCATCCTGGTGGATAACTATGGAAGAACATCATTAAAAAAATTATATGCTGCGGGAGAAGTTACCGCAACAGGCATACACGGCGCAAACAGGCTTGCCTCTACATCATTGCTCGAAGGTCTGGTCTGGGGCATAAAGTCTGCCCGTCATATAGCAAGTAACTTTGATAATACAAAACCGTACAAGGAATCGGAAATCCCGCCGTGGCGTTTTCCTGAGAAAGAGGAGGAGGCCGACCCGGCACTCATACAACAGGATTGGCTGAGCATCAGGTCAACCATGTGGAATTACGTCGGCATCATAAGAACCGTAAAAAGATTAGAGAGAGCGTTAGCAGACCTCGGTTATTTAAAAAACAGGATTGACGACTTCTATCGAAGGGCACATCTTGAACCTATGGTGATAAACCTGAGAAACGGCATCCGGGCAGCCCTTATCATAGCCGAAGCTGCATTTACAAACCGCAGCAGCCGTGGCGCACATTATATAAAGTAGGACATTGCAGCCCCCTGCCCTTCCGGTATAATTCATGTCCGATTTTGGATCGCCATGTTTATTCACTTATAAGCTTCACTGCACGTAAAAGCTTTATAAGGGTAATCACGGCTGCTTTCGAAAGTTGTTTGACACCGATAATCTGCTGTGTTATACACCAACAAGGAAGAAGTGGGTTTTTAACCAGGCGCAAGTAACGTATAGAATAAGCAGGGTTTTGAACAATTTGTGTAAATTAAAATGGGCATACTGCCAAGGAGAATGAAAAATGAATCAGGATGAATTTAAGAAGATAATTTCTTTTGCAATTGACTGTGAAAACGAGGCATATACGTTTTACAGCACAGTGTCCGACAAAGCGAATGACACAAAACTCAAAAATCTGTTTAATGAACTTGCTGGAGATGAGAAAAAACATCGACTTGCATTAGAGACATTCCTTACTCGATCTCTGGAGAATATGCATTTTTCGGCATCAAAGGATTATAAGGTTGTGGATGCACTTCCTACACCACCTTTGACTGCTGATCTCAAACCTATCGATGGCTTGGTAATCGCTATAAAAAAAGAGCTTGAAGCCATGCAAATGTATACCCAGCTTGCAAATGCCAGTACTGACGAAGCACAGAAAAATACCTTTACAGAACTTGCATCTATGGAGCGGGGACACAAGGGCAGGCTCGAGGATATATATACAAATATGGCATTCCCTGAATCCTGGTAGCGTCACTTCAACCGTGTAATGTTGTAGGTAGTATGGAAACATTTTTCGGGGTTATCACTGGCATCGGCAATGTCATTTTTGCCACCATTGAGCTTGCAGGTTCCCTGATCACGGCAGTATTGGCAATCATGATTCCGGCCATTTGTTTTATCCTCGTAGTAACCTTCTGCACCTTTGTCCTCCATAAAGCGGGCTATCACTTCTTCGGGAAGATGAAAAAGCAGCCATAACCCATTCACCCGAGTCTGCTTTGGAGTCAGTGACAGCAGATATTGATTTTTTGGTAGATATTATAGGGTTTTTAACGATAGAATCAAAATGTTCGTATATATTCAGTGGAATATGAGGAAAATAAATGAAGAATTCAGGCGCTTTAGACCCCAATGTGATATATCAAAAACTCCCGGACAACAGGAATCCTGTACAACTTTTTATATCCCCTTCTCAATACATCCAGGGGCGAGGTGTTATCAATCTTCTTGGAGAGTATTTATCCCTGTGTATTTCAGGCTGCGCAGGCGTGCTCATATATCATTGATAAGAGTCTGAACACCGCCGGACTTACAGTAAAAAAGACAATCTTTCAGGGCGAATCTACTCTGAGGGAGGTGGAAAGAATTGTAACCTTTTTTGAAGGCCCTGGCCCTGAAGTAAATGTCCTCATCGGCATCGGCGGAGGCAAATGTCTTGATACCACAAGAATGGCAGCGTCAAGACTCGGTGTGCCTGCCGTAACGATTCCTACCACAGCTTCGACAGACGCACCGACAGCGGCACATTCCGTTATCTACGACGAAAAAGGGGTTTTTGCTAATGTGGAATTCAGTATGACCAACCCCATGCTGGTCTTGGTCGATCTTGATATTGTTGCCGCTGCACCGCCCCGATATATCGTAGCAGGCATGGGGGATGCTTTTTCCACATTCTATGAAGCACGTTGCTGTATGGAAAATCCGGAAGCCCGAACTGCAAGAGGCGCCAGACCCACCATGGCAGCCCTGGCTATTGCCCGTCAGTGCCGCGACCTGCTTCTCGAATACGGTATCGCAGCGCTGGATGAGATCAGGCATCGACAGGTAGGCGAGGCCCTCGCCCATATTGTGGAGGCAAATATTCTTCTCAGCGGGCTCGGATTCGAAAGCGGCGGTCTTGCAGGGGCGCACGGTGTGGCACAAGGGTTGACGGCTTGCAGCAATTTACACAAAAACTGTCTTCATGGAGAAATGGTGGCAATCGGTGTTATGACACAACTCATCATGGAAAACAGAATGGACGAAGCTGAGCAGGCAGCCCGATTCTTCAAGGCGGTGGGACTGCCTTTGCACCTCGCTCAGTTGGGTTTTGACCCGCTACAGCGAATGTCTGAACTGGATAACATCGTTCAGCACAGTCTGAACGTATTCTTCATCCGATATGAACCTTTCGAAATAACGCACAGTTTCCTGAAAACAGCAATCCTCGAAGCAAATGAGTTCGGTAAGGTTATGGAAAGAAACCTGACGGAATAAGAAACGGAGATAGATTATGCATGATCACGATCACAAACACCGCAGACCAAGTATAGGCATGTTCCTGACCAATCTCCATGTCGATATGCCGCTCTCAAAAAAAGTCTGGCTTTTATTCAGGAACAATATGAAAAAAATACTGACCCTCAGCAGTTGCTGCGGCCATCATGGCGAACCGGGATGCTGACAGCGGGATGACGAGTCCACCGGTCGGTGAGACTGTGCAGTTAATGAAACATCTTGAAATAGGCAATGACAATCTCTTTACAATTGGCGGCACACTCAACATTGATAACTTCTTCCAATGAAAACCATCCGCCTCTCTGTCCTTCGTTAACTGTTAAATCCTCAAGTATCAGGTTATGGTCAATAATTCTGTACATATAAATGTTATATCCATCAAAGGGAAAATTACCAAAGTATTCCGGATTTGAAAATTCGCATTCTAATTCTTCAATGATTTCTCTTTTAATAGCTTCATCCGGGGTTTCCCCGTTTTCTATCTGCCCGCCGAATGTGCCCCAACAGCCTGGATATGGGATATCGGGCTTATTGTCTCTCA
Source organism: Pseudomonadota bacterium (assembly GCA_026388255.1). Taxonomy (NCBI): domain Bacteria; kingdom Pseudomonadati; phylum Pseudomonadota; species Pseudomonadota bacterium. The sequence continues at coordinate 13,600 of JAPLKC010000040.1, forward strand.
GTTGAAGCAATACTTTGCCTTCTCTGTTCTCAATCAGAAGTCCACATTGTGATCGTTCTTTGCTCATAAAATCTTTCCTGCAATCTTTATATATACCTTATATAAAATAGTATCAATTAATTCGCAGGAAGTTTCCCTCATTCCCAGGATTCATGGATCGGCCCTACCAGTCAGTTTACGGTAAAATGGCCACAAAATTCAAATAAATCTGCTATACTTAATTGTAAACACTATGAAACAGGATAAAAATAAAACAAAAGAACAAATCAAACACGAATTGGCACAGTTATGCAAAGAACACAAAAAAACCGAAGAGGCGTTGAGGGAGTCTGATGAGAGATATAGAGGAGTCATCGACAACATAGGCGTCGGCATTGCCTTAATAAGCCCCGCAATGGAAATATTTTTCCTGAACAACCAGATGAGGAAATGGTTCCCTGATGTTGATACTTCCAAAAGACCCGCCTGTTACAGGGCATTCAATAATCCTCCAAGAGACACTATATGCTCCTACTGCCCGACATGTACAACACTTCAGGATGGGCACATCTATGAGGCAGTTACCGATACGCCGGCAGGAGATATAACCTTACACTATAAAATTGTTTCGTCTCCCCTTAGAGATAAAGATGGCAATATCATAGCAGCGATTGAGATGGTCTACGACATTACAGAACAAATAAAAATGGATATTCTTATCAAAAAGGAAAAGAAGACCTTTTTCTCTATCTTACAGAGGGCGCCTTATGGCGTGGTAATGATGGATAAGCATGGAAGGTATATCTATATAAATGAGGAATTCGTAAATATTACCGGATATAAGCTTAATGATATCCCGACAGGACGTGACTGGTTTCGTAAGGCATATCCTGATGCTAACTATAGAAAACATGTTATTGTGGCATGGAAGGGCGACATTGCCAGGAAGGGCGCTCAAGTATTCACTATTTTATGCCAAAATGGAAAGAAAAAAGAGATTCAATTTAAATCATATAGCCTGGATGAAGACGGCTATATTGTAATGCTCTCCGATATAACAAAACAAATGCGGGCAGAAAGGGCGATTAAAAAAGCCCGTGACGAACTGGAAAAAAGGGTCAGTGAAAGAACGGGAGAACTGGAGAGCTTGAATAAGGAATTGGAAAAGCATATTAAAGAAATTGAAACAATTAACAGTGAGCTGAGGACATTCAACTACTCCGTATCCCATGACCTCAAAACCCCTGTCATTGCAATCGAAGGTCTTTCCCGCAGATTGCTCGGTAAAAACAACAATATTCTGGATGCAATAGGGCGGCAATACCTTACGGCAATTCATAAAAGCACTGTAAACATGAGAGAGTTCATTGATGACCTCCTTGCGTTTTTCAGTTTAGGTCGAAAAAGTATCGAAATTTCTCCAGTCAATATGGAGGAAATTGTAAGAGAGGTCTTTGAGCAGTTAAAAATGCTTTATCCTGAGCGCATAATAGAGTTGCATCTGAAGCCTTTATCGAAAGCATATGCAGATAGCACAATGATTAGGCAGGTTGTTTCAAATCTTTTAAGCAATGCCATTAAATATAGCAAACAAGGGAAGATAATACGCGTGGAAGTAGGTAGTTGGGCTGAGATGGAAAAAAATGTCTATTATGTAAGAGATAATGGAATAGGGTTTCCCATGAATTATGCTGATAAGATATTCGAAGTTCTTGAACGGCTCCATGGTGAAGATGAGTTTGAGGGAACCGGCATTGGATTGGCTATTGTAAAACGTGTTATCAATCGGCATGGTGGGGAGGTATGGGCTGAAGCAACGGTCAATGATGGTGCAACATTTTATTTTACAATACCGATATGGAAGCAAGGAGGTATTTCCAAATAAACAAGTCAATTACCACCGCCATACGGGGACCCAGGCAGAGGATGCTCCTCAACCTTCGAACAGACTTTTGTTTTTCCGAGGAAAAGTAAAAGGATCTTGCCTGCCACGTACTTCAGGCCATCAGGGTTGCCCTGAGGAGCAAGAAAATCAATGAGAGCTGGATAACAATAAGGAAGGTACTGTCTCAACCCATGTGCATATTACCGCCATCATAAAGAGGACTGACAGAAAGTTGATTCATATAAGGAAGCGCAGGGAGCAGGGAACAAAACGGTGTTCTGGCTATGTCGAACGAGAAAACTCAGGAAACTTCAGACCCAATATATCCTTGCCCATACCTGTATAATTATGATAATATTTACTGTTGCATTGACAAACTAAATACCGGGTCGCATTCAAAAATAGCACCCAGAGGTTACCCGGGTAACGAGGAAGCAACGAAGCTATATGAATGAAGGCGGCTTTGTAAAATAAACCTTAGGAAGACATGTCAGTAAAAGCTAAAAGACCGGTTAAAAAAAAGGCCCTTGAAACACATCATATCAGCCTCACGGTCAACGGGCACATCTATGAATTAGATATAGGGAGCAGCCCCGGCCAGGTTGAACCCTCGCATACACTTGCCCATACGCTCAGAGAGACACTCGGCCTGACAGGCACGAAGGTATCATGCGACAGCGGCGCATGCGGGGCATGTACCGTGCTTATGGATGACAAGGCCGTGCTTTCCTGTATGACACTAACTGTTGAATGCAACAAAAAGAGGATAACATCCATTGAGGGCTTGAAAGACCAGGTGACTGGCAGGCTCGATCCTCTTCAGAAGGCTTTTATTGACCACACAGCCTTTCAGTGCGGATTTTGCACGCCCGGCATAATCATGAGCGCAAAGGCGCTCCTTACCCAAACACCTTCCCCCACAGAAGAAGAAGTAAAAGAAGCCCTTTCCGGCAACTTTTGCCGTTGTATCAGCCACTATCAGGTTATAAATGCAATTATGGAACTATCAAAACAGGCAGAGCAGGAAAAATGACCGATACTTACAGGTTTATCGGCAAAGCTACTCCCCGCAAAGATGCAACCGATATTGTCACAGGCAATACACGGTTTTTAAACGATCTAAAAGCCCCGGATATGCTCTATGGAAAGGTGCTTAGAAGCCCTCACCCACATGCCTTTATTGCAAGCATTGATAAAGCTAAGGCATTGAAACTGACGGGTGTGAAGGCAGTACTTACCTGGGAAGATGTCCCTGACTGGAAGGGCGGCACGCCGCGTTACACGCGTGTTCTCGACCGTAAGGTCCGGTTCGTTGGTGATGCTGTGGCGCTTGTTGCAGCAACAAGCGAAGAAGTAGCACAGGAGGCACTTGGCCTGATAGATGTCAAATACAAGGTTTTACCTGCTGTCTTCGAGATGGAAGAGGCCCTGAAACCTGATGCACCTCAATTATATGATGAATTCCCCGGAAACATTGTAACCCCTGGCGTTCCCTTTTTCGGGCCTAAGAACCTGAAGGAAGTTGTCATGGGAGACGTGGAAAAAGGTTTCGAAGAGGCTGAAGTGATAACAGAAGGCACCTTCGGTTACGAGAATATGCCGAACCCTCTGCCGCCTGAAGCGCCCGGGGTAATAGCCCTGTGGGAAGATCCTGACAGGGTAACGTTGTGGGTATCAAACCAGGCATCATACATGGACAAGATTACCCTCTTCCATGTCTTCGACAGAAAAGTGCAGGTGAGAACAATCGGCGGCCCTTGCGGCGGTAGTTACGGGTCAAAATTCATGTCCTGGCAGGTGCAGGCTCACGCAGTACTTCTCAGCAGAGCAACAGGTAAGCCGGTTAGACTTTCCTTTACCAAGGAAGAACACCTTGCAGCATTTACGCTCAGACCCGGATCACGCATGCAGGCTAAAGTGGGAATGAAGAAGGACGGAACAGTCACGGCAATATCAGGCAAGTGGCTCATCGACACCGGTTACTATTCCATGACCACGCAATCACAAGTTGCTGTGGGATGTGGCGAGGTGCAGATCATGGTACGTTGTCCTAACTGGGACTTGAGGCCCACTATCGTCTGCACCAACAGAAACGCCTCCGGCATTGTGAGAGGCTTCGGAGGCCAGGAGTTGAAATGCGCGCTCATACCTCTTTTGAGCCTCGCCATGGAAAAGGCCGGTATTGATCCCTTGGAATTTTTCAAAAAGAATTATGTCAAACCGGGTGACGGGTACTTCTGGCGGGACGGCATCTGGTATACATACCGGGGCGTGGACTATACAAAGACAATGGATAAGGGTGCGCAGACATTCGGATGGAAAGAGAAGTGGAAGGGGTGGCTGAAACCCACTACTGTAAACAATTCAAAAAGAACCGGCATAGGTGTTGGTGTACATGGTAACGCCGACATCGGTGAGGATGCATCAGAGGCCTATGTGCGCCTTCACCCGGATGGAACTGCCATGCTCTTCTCCTGCATAACAGAGCACGGAACCGGGCAGAGGACAAACTTCGTCAAGATGGCGGCTGAGGTCCTGCAACTGCCAATGGAACGGATTTCCGTTGCACCTTCCGATTCACTGATCAATCCCTATGAGTTCGGACCTGCAGGATCACGGGGAACTTATGCCATTGGAAGCGCCGTCATTGCAGCAGCAGAGGACGCAAGACAAAAACTTTTTGAACTCATATCCCCCATGCTTGGCGCAGAGCCCTCCGACCTGGACACTGTAGACGGAACGGTCTTTATTAAGGATAATCCGGAAAAGCGGATACCATGGAAGGCAATGAGCATAGACCGCACCATCACCGGCTACGGGCGGTTTGAACCGGATTATACACTATCAAATTGCATGATGACATTTGTCGAGGTGGAGGTTGATACGGAAACGGGTAAAGTAAACCTGCTGCGTGTCGTAAACACCACAGATGTCGGGCAGATTATAGACCCGCCGGGGCTTGAAGGGCAGCTTAACGGGTGTCTCGGCTCAGGAGGCATTGACAGCGCCCTCTTCGAGGAAACCATTATTGACCATAAAACAGGTCATATACTCAACGCCAATATGATTGACTACAAATGGCGTACTTTTTCAGAACTGCCGGTGATAGACAATGTGGTACTGGAAACTCCTTTTCCCAGCCACCGGTTTCATGCGGTAGGGGTCGGTGAGATAGCCACCACTCCCGGCCCTTCAGCAATACTCATGGCCGTATCTAATGCCATTGGAACCTGGCTGCACGAATATCCGGTCACACCGGAGAAGGTGCTCGGTGCACTTGGCAAAGCAACTCAAAAAGCCGTAAAACCGGGTGAAATATAATGAGGTCTTTCAGACACATCAGCGCAAGGACAATAGAAGAAGCCTGTATGCTTCTTCTTGAGTATAACGGCAAAGCCGTGCTTAATGCAGGTGGGACAGACCTGCTCCTCACCCTTAAAGGAGAGCATCTCTTCGATTACCCCGAAGCTGTTATTGATATCAAGACGATATCGGGTCTCGATTACATCCGGGAAGATGATAAAACACTGAAAATAGGCGCATTGACAAAACTTTTCGATATTGCGAGGCACCCGATCCTTCAGAGCAATTGCCGGACACTCACAGAGGCAGCCCGATCTGTGGCTACACCCCAGATACGCAATACAGCAACCATAGGGGGGAATCTGTGCCAGGATGTACGGTGCTGGTATTACCGGTATCCGCGCCATATCGGAGGGCCGATCCGCTGCCTGCGGAAAGGAAATGGCCCCTGTCTTGCTGTTGCCGGTGACAACCGGTACCACGCGATCATGGATGCAAAGAGGTGCTTTGCCGTTTGCCCTTCCGATACCGCCGTAGCCCTGGCTGCACTTGATGCACAGATAATCGTTACAGGAACAAAAGGAGAAAGAAGGATTGCGCCCACAGACTTTTTCAATCCTCTGGGGAATGCCGTCGCACAGGATGAACTGGTTAGAGAAATCGAGATTCAAAAGACATCAGCCCCTACGCAACAAAGATTCCTCAAATTTACCCTGAGAAGCCCTGTGGATTTTGCTGTCGTTAGTGTTGCATCGGTTGTAACTGTTGAAGAAAACATATGCACGGATGCGCGTATTGCCCTTGGGGCTGTTGCCCCCGGACCTGTTCGTGCAAAAAAAGCCGAGGAATTCATTAACGGACAGATGATTAACGAGGTTACTGCGGCGCATGCAGCAGGAGAGGCCCTTGCAGCCGCCCGGCCGCTCAGCAAAAACGCATACAAGATTGAGATTGCCAAAACCCTTGTAAAAAGGGCAATATCAGGGGGGTGAGATTACTTCTGTAATTCTTTCGAGGTCTTCCTGTGAATAAAACTCTATGATAATTTTACCTTTGTTTTTCCTGTAAGTTATGTTTACCTTCGTCCCCAGCTTTTCCCTCAGAGACTCTTCTGCGTATGGGAAAGGCGAAGACTTTCCGGTTGACTTCTTTTTAACTTCTCTCTCAAGCTCTCTTACCGAAAAACCTTCCTTAATAACCTTATCAACGAATCTTTTCTGCTCGTTTTCGCTCTTAAGCGTGATCAGCACCCTGGCATGACCCTGGGAAAGCTTCCCTTCAAAAATCAGCTTTTTTATCCATTCCGGGAGTTTTAGAAGCCTGATAAAATTGGTGACAGAACTCCTGTTAATCCCTATCTTCTTTGCAAGCTCTTCATGGGTATAACCAAACTCTTCAACAAACCTGTCGTATACCACGGCAACCTCGATAGCATTCAGGTCCACCCTCTGGAGGTTTTCAATCAAGGCTATCTCAAGGGCCTCTTTGTCGTCAACGTCTTTTACAATGGCAGAAACCTCATTAAGCCCTGCCATAACAGACGCCCGGTATCTTCTTTCCCCTGCAATGATCTCATAGCCCTTGCCTTTTTTTCTCAGGATAACCGGCTGTAGAAGTCCTTTTTCCCTGATAGATGCAGCAAGTTCGACAAGCGAATCATCCTTTATTTCAAATCGAGGCTGGGACTGGCCTGCAACTATTTCGTTTACCGGGATAACCCTGGTCACCCCTTTTTCTTCAATATCTTTGAGTATAGCCGATAAACCTTTTCCTAACGGGTCTTTTCTCAGCATCAGGCTCCCTTTTCAAGTATTTCTGAAGCAAGTTCGAGATAACTCTCTGCACCCTTCGAACATATATCATAGAGCAATGCAGGCTTTCCGTAACTCGGCGCTTCGCTCAACTTTACGTTTCTCGGTATGATGGTTTTAAACACACTATCGTTAAAATAGCCTTTTACTTCATCCATAACCCTGAAGGAGAGATTATTCCTCTTGTCGAACATTGTGAGCAGCACCCCCAGGGTTTCCAGCTTCGGGTTCAGCCTCCTCTTGATAACCGTTATCGTTCTCAGAAGCATTGCAAGCCCTTCGAGGGCAAAGTATTCACACTGTAATGGTATAATGACAAAATCCGATGCCACAAGCGCATTTATCGTCAGCAGGCCCAGAGAAGGGGGACAATCTATTATGGTGTACTTGTATGTATTGCTTAATCGCTCCAGGATATTTTTTAATACAAATTCTCTGCTTTCCGCATCGAGAAGTTCAACTTCGGCGCCGATCAGGTCCGGATGTGCCGGAATTATGTCTAAGTAAGGCACCTCTGTCTTCCTGATCACCTCTTTTGCATCTTTATTGCCGATAAGCATGTGGTACAGGTGTGCATAAAGACCGCTGTATGTTATGCCAAAACTCGTTGTTGCATTGCACTGGGGATCTATGTCGATAATAAGGGTTTTTCTTTCGGATATGGCAAGGGATGCTGCCAGATTCACTGCTGTCGTTGTTTTGCCGACGCCGCCCTTCTGGTTTGCAATAGAAATGATCATGATGTTTAATAGACTATCATAAACTATTAAAGTTGTAAAAGATTATAATAATTCAGCAAATAAATGTACAGGGAATAAAGGGCAAAAAGCCGTCTGAAAACCATTCTATTATAAGGTAAAATCTGAACAGGGCTATTTAATCTCTTTCAAATAAAATATAATCGGACTCGACAGGATAACCAATATTCCAATGGTTGTAATACCGAACCTGAAGCTGAGGAAATCGCCTGAAAGGCCAAGGAGATAGGGGATCAAACCCCCGCCGAGCATGATACTGAGGGTCATAACCAATCCGGTAGCCATACCTCTCATTTCTCTGTTGAATATCCTTGCGATGGACAAAAGTCCCAAAGGAAAAAAACCTGTTATACATATTGCCTGTAAAAATAGAAAAAAACCTAAAAACTTGACAGAAGATACGCCTGTGCAAATCGTGAAAATACCGGTCAGCAACATCATAATAAAGATGGTTTTGCGCAGACTGAATCTATCAACAAGAAAACCGCACAGGATAGCTACCCCTATCCCCCCAAGCCTTGATATCCCCAATATGGTATTTGCATAGCCGATGCTCAATGAAAGCTCTTTTGTAAGATACAGAGGGACTATGAAATAGATGCCCAGGTTGACCCCGGCGGCAAAGGTAAAGAGTATGCTTATGATCCAGAGAGATCGTATTTTGATAAGATCACCAATGAGCGTCTTTTGAGAAGCGTGTCTAATCTTTACTTCATCGCATATCAAATAAAAGACGATGGCACTTAAAATAAAAACAACTGCAAAGACTTCAAAAATCCACCTCCACTGAAAATATTGTAGAAAGAAAAGCGCGATAAATGGGGCGCTGAATATGGACACAGAGGCGCCGGAATCATGGATAGCGATTGATCTGCCCCAGTTTTTTTCGGCAAAAAATTCGGTAATCAGCGGTATGGCTGACGGCAGATAAACACCTGCCGAAAAACCGAGAATGAAAGAATAAATATATAAAACAGAAAATACCTTTACGAAAGGAATCAAAGAAAATGTGAAAGACGATATTACAAGGGAAAACGCTATCGATTTTCTGTATCCAATCCTGCCGGAGTAAAAGCCCGAGAAAAGCATTGAAAGACCATATCCGATTGACTGAAATATAAAAATGCTGCTTGCCCCGGCATGGCTGATTAAAAATTCGTCTTCTATCAACGGCAGGATAGGCGAAAATATTGTCCTTGTACTGAAATTGATAAACCAGAGAAACCAGAGAAGAAGGAGAAATAAAATGGCCTTGCCTTTCAGCTCAGAATGGTGTTCCACGGCTTCAATTTAACCAATGCTGCGAAGAAAAGCAATCGGTTGTTGAAAAATTCTCAATAGAAATGGAGTCGTTCTTCAACAGGCCATCGGGCCGGTGTTATATGATTTTTTATGGTTATAATAATTTGGTCCCGGCTGAGGCAACGAGGGAATATCCCATAGGCAACTTGTTTCCGGAGTTTCCTGACTTTTCCATTGGATGTTACGCCGATGGGCAATGCTTAAACTATTTAAGCACAAATAGTTTAAGCATTGCCTTTAAAAAGATTTTGTGGTAACACGTTATGGATAAGATTTTTTTGAATGAATAAATTCACACCACAAGAGATGAAACTTTTGCAAATCCGTATTCTACTTTGTGTAATATGTCTTTTTCTGTTAACCGGTTGTCTGCCGAATAAAAAGCTGACCGTTGCAGCAACGGCGATATTACTGGAAGGGGTGGCAAAATCTACTTTTCAACAATCTGACCTTAAGCTGGTCCGTGAAGGAATTCCCGCCTATCTGATGCTTATGGACGGCATGATCGAGTCGGTGCCGGACAATGAACAGTTGCTCATCAATGCTGCCCAGACCTATTCTTCTTTTGCCTCGGCTTTTATGGAGGAAACAGATCCGGAGTATGCAAAACTTCTCTACAGGAGGGCAAGGTATTATTCTCTGCGATCCCTGGAGATAAGGGGGTTCAATGACCCTGCTCAGAGTCTCTTTGACAATTTCAGGGAAGGCGTAAAGGCCTGCGGCAAGAAAGATGTCCCCTATTTGTTTTGGGCAGCCACCTCCTGGGGAAACTGGATCAAGCTGAACCTCGATTCGATGGAGGCACTTGCTGAACTTCCAAGGGTTGAACTGATGATGAAAAAAGTACTGGAACTCGACGAAGGTTTTTATTACCTGAAAAAGGCTCAAAAACATTTTCAGAAGGCTTTAGAGGTGGGACAGGGCAAATTTTTAATGACCTATGTCTATTATGCAAACTTTTACGCGCGGTACGCCCTCGACAAAGACCTTTTTGTCTCCACCCTTCAAAAGGTTCTCGATACTCCTGCTGATATAGCGCCGGAGGTAACACTCCTTAATACGGTTGCGAGGAAGAGGGCAGCGGATCTGTTGAATCATAAAGAGGAAATTTTCGAATAGGAGCAGATATGAACA
>JAPLKC010000041.1 GCA_026388255.1 Pseudomonadota bacterium
CTTCCCCAAACAGCCCCCGCCCCGCATGGTGACCAGGACAGATATGGTTACACCGGATGTAGTGAAGACTTTTTAGATGCACTACTTGATATTAAAGGAATTATGATCTATAAACCTCTCGAATCCGCTAAGTCGGGTTAGTAATGTCTGCCTGTAAAAAATCAACCTCTGTAGGACGAAAATAGCGCGAGTCAACCTCGATGACTACGTCACCAACCCGTAATGTCCCGCCTTCAGCAGGATTAATGCTTGCATGATTTGTGATTTGTGATTTGTCAGAGGCAGTATTACTTTTCACGATTAACGAATTACTATTCACAGACTTTACAATGCCGCGTTCGGCTTCTCTGTTGCCTTGCCATTCGATTTCAATACCGGCATAACCAAACCCATTTTCTACAAACTCGCGAATAGAGTGACTTTCTCCAGTTCCTACTACATAATCGTCCGGTTTATCCTGCTGAAGCATGCGCCACATCATTTCAACATATTCAGGCGCAAATCCCCAGTCCCTTCTGGCATTAAGATTTCCAAGATACAGCTTCCTCTGGTTGCCTGCAAGAATATTTGCTAATGCCCTTGTTATCTTTCTGGTGACAAATGTTTCCCCTCTTCGTGGAGATTCATGGTTGAAAAGAATGCCGTTGCAGGCAAACACGCCGTAGCCCTCTCTGTAGTTAATCGTCATCCAGTACGCATAGAGTTTTGCCGCTGCATATGGGCTTCTCGGATAAAACAGGGTCTTTTCGTTTTGTGGAGGAGGCGATGTACCAAACAGTTCCGAAGAAGAAGCCTGATAAAATTTTGTCTCAATCCCGCTTCGACGAATAGCATCAAGGACCCTTGTGGTTCCGATACCTGTTATATCTCCGGTATATTCCGGCATGTCAAAACTGACTTTAACATGACTTTGCGCCCCAAAATGATATATTTCATCGGGTTGTATATTATAAATTAAATTTATAAGCTGACCTGAATCCGAAAGATCGCCGTAATGTAAAAACAGCTTTGTCCCTGCGATGTGAGGGTCGGTATAAATATGGTCTATTCTGCCTGTATTAAAGGTGCTTGCACGGCGGATAAGACCATGCACCTCATATCCTTTGGAGAGAAGAAATTCGGCCAGATATGACCCATCCTGACCGGTGATGCCGGTGATAAGAGCTTTTTTCAATTTAATATCCGCTTTTATTCAGCATTATATGTTCAAGGTTCAAGATAGATATGCTTTTGACATTTTATAAGACATGTAAAAATGTAAGCTACCGCCATTGGATATTGTATAACTTAATAATATTAAACATAATTTTGGTATCAAAGCATATTTCAATAAAAAAATAATTTAAAACAACCGGGATTGAAAATCAATATTTTCATTAATTGTATTGTTCTACTTCAAAAACCCCCAGTATGTCTGTGCTATATATCACTTCCTGCCTTGTATTTCAAGGTTTTTGTCAACCCAAGATCCACCACCACTTTTTATCTTCCATCTCTATGAAGTCTTCAAGGCATGGTACGGTACTATTTAGGTGCTACTTGAGGAACCAGGAGTGTCTATTTCTGTTGATTTTTTCCTTAATGCTTTGACAATGTCGACTGTTGTACAATAAACTTATCTTCTTATGATGATTGAAAACTTAATTACCTGTATATCCCGGAAAAAAAATGCAAATTACCTGCAGTTTATCCCTTCGACCTCCCTTAACATCCCGCCGGGGGCAGTTGATACACCAACCCTGCTCTACATGCATGTGCCTTTCTGTGAGGAACTCTGCCCTTATTGCTCCTTCAACCGGGTGGTTTTCCAGGAGGGGCTTGCCCGGGAATATTACCGTGCCTTGCGTAAAGAGATTCTCATGTATAAGAAACTGGGGTATGACTTTCAGGCGCTTTATGTCGGAGGAGGCACCCCTACTGTCCTTATTGATGAGCTTGAAGAAACGATCCGTTTAATCAAGGAAAATTATCATATTTCTGAAATTTCCGTTGAGACAAACCCGAACCATCTTGTAAACCATAACATAGAACGCTTAAAAAACATGGGGGTAAACAGGCTTTCTGTCGGCGTGCAAACCTTTGATGATGGCATCCTGAAGGCATTAGAACGCTACCACAAATACGGAAGCGGCGATGAGATTGCCAAAAGGCTGAAACATACCCAGGGCAATTTTGATACTCTAAATGTAGACATGATATTCAATTTTCCCACACAGACATTGGAGATATTGGAAAATGATCTGTCCACGCTTGTCGGATTGGGTGTAGATCAGATAACCTATTACCCCCTGATGGTCTCTGCTTATACAAAAGATGTGATGAGTAAAAAACTGGGTATTGTAAACTACGAAAAAGGGAATCAGCTCTATGTTAGAATAACGGAGATGCTATCTAACCATTATAAAGCCAGTACAGCATGGTGTTTTTCGAAAAAAGAAAGGGTGAACAGTGAGCGGGAGGGGAAGGCTCCGACGGCTCTGCCAGTGGAGGGGGCGCCGCGAGCCCCAATAATAGACGAATATGTCGTCCACTATGAAGAGTACGCAGGTATCGGGAGCGGTTCAATCAGTTATCTGGGCGGCAGCGCCTATGCAAATACATTCGACATAAGGACTTATATCGATCAGGTAGACAGTGGTGATCTGCCGATTACAGGGAAAAGGGCGTTTTCCATAAAAGAGAGGCTGTGTTATGATTTCCTGATGAAACTTTTCGGGTTAAGCCTTGACCTTGAGCAGTTGAGTATCAGGAATAAAGTAAATGCTTACCGATATTTATGGCCTGAAATCATGTTCTTCAGGCTGGCAGGCGGGTTAAAAAAGTCCGGCAATATCCTGTACCTTACCAAAAAAGGACAATATTACTGGGTCCTCATGATGCGTGAATTTTTTATCGGCGTGAACAATTTCAGAGACTTTTGTCGTGCTGAAATGATGTCAAAAACAAAACATTAAGGGAGATAAAATGAAAATACGGTTTCTGGGCGCAATACGTAAGGTAACGGGGTCATGCTTTCATCTTTCCGTAAATGGTTTGCAGATGCTTGTCGATTGCGGCATGAATCAGGGAAAAAATTCGGATGAGCTAAACAGAATGGCCTTTGATTTTGAGCCTGACAAAATAGATTATCTCCTCCTCACCCATGCTCATCTCGACCATTCAGGACTTATACCGAAGCTTGTCGCAGCCGGATTCAACGGGGAAATATTGACTACAGCGGCAACAGCGGAACTTCTGGAGATCATGTTATATGATTCTGCGCATATTCAGGAAAAAGACGCGGAATGGCTCACGAAAAAATCCTTAAGGGCAGGGAAAGATGAGGTGTTCGAACCCCTCTATACAAAAGAAGATGTGGAGCATGTAATACCATTTATTAAGAAAGTGCAATATGGAAACATCAACGATCTGGGCAACGGGGTTAGATACAGGTTTGTCGATGCGGGGCATATCCTCGGTTCCGGATCGCTTGAGATATGGTATCAGGGGGACGACGGCAAGGAGAAAAAGATTGTATTCTCGGGGGATATCGGAAAAAACGGAAACCCCATCATAAATGATCCGCAGCATATAGAAGAAGCGGATTATGTTGTTGTAGAGTCAACCTATGGTAATAGATTTCACAAAGGATTGGAAGAAAGCATAGATGAATTTACTGAAGCAATAAAAAAGACTTTCAAGCGGGGGGGGAACGTCCTCATACCTTCTTTTGCTGTTGGAAGAACACAGGACATTCTATTCCTGCTCGACAAACTTACAAAAGAGAAAAAGCTCCCGCATCTAAACGTTTATATAGACAGCCCCCTTGCGGATAAAGCAACAAAGGTCTATATCGCGCACGCAGAACTCTTCGATGAAGATGCGGCACGTTCGTTCTGGTTTAAAGGGAGCGATGCTATGACTCTTCATTATACAACAGCTCTTGAAGAATCCCAGAAGATAAACAAGATAAAGTCAGGCGCAATCATTATTGCCGGCAGCGGGATGTGCGATGGCGGACGTATCAGGCATCATTTCAAACATAATATATGGAGACCTGAGTGCAGCATAATCTTTACCGGTTTTCAGGTAAGGGGGACACTCGGACGGTATATTGTCGATGGGGGAAAGCGGGCCCATATACTCGGCGAAGAGATAGCAATACGGGCAAAGGTGTATACTATCGGAGGGTTTTCAGCCCATGCCGATCAGAAAGAACTCCTTGAATGGCTGGGTGCTTTTACAAATAAGCCGAAGGTTTTCATTGTTCATGGCGAGGAAAACGCTTCCCTTGAATTTGAAAGTATTGTGCTGAAAAAACTGGGCCTTGACACACACGTGCCACATAAAGGTGAGGAGTTTAATATATAAGGCACTCCAATAGGCTTGCCTTTTTCACCTCTTCGCTTTCCAGGAGGTTGGCGTCCTGTCTCCTTTGCGGGAAAATCGGCTGCTTGCAATCTTCAAGTATTCAGTCCTGAGTTCCTGCTTTTTCATTCCGGTGCCATCATCTACAATTGTGATGATCGGGTACTCCGTTAGGGGCTCCGGCAGGCTTATAAATACATTGCTCGAATCCGCATCGTAGCAATTGTCAACCAATTTCTTGATAGCGTCCTTGGTCGATTTGCATGTCTCACCGAGCAATTCGGTTAATCTTGGATCAACTCTGAAATTTGAGCCTTTGCTCGTCGGTGTATTCCCTTGAAAAAATGTGTGGGGGAGGTCATGGTATTCTTTAATATGTGAACCACTCTACGTCGCTGATTTCAGGGAAAGCAATGGCTGGCAGGTGGGTATTGACGGTACCATCGCTTTAGTCACATAGGCGCAGGCGGTTCAATAGACACTACTAAGCTCAAAAAACCCATAGTCGGTTTGTCTTTGGTCAGACGGGACTCATTGCTGACGTTTCCCTTGAAGGATTGAAGCTTACGAAGATTAATCCGAAGTAGAGCTTTCTGTCCAGCGGATTCCGGTCAAGGGGCGGCCCTTTTTTGATGTCTTTGCCGAAGACGCTTTTATCACACTTGCGGCATCGGTCTTTTACCCGGTTTTTTCTCAGGCAAAGTTTCCGGGGCTGTCTCTGCTGTAGCTTTGTAAAGGTTTTGTATTACTAATTAAACAACCATCCTCTTATCCAGAGACCTGTACTGGATTGCTTCGGCGAGATGGGGCTCGAGGATTTGATCCGTATTGTCCAGGTCGGCGATAGTACGGGCTACCTTCAGGATTCTATGGTAGGCACGGGGGGAAAGACCGAATTTGTCAACGGCATTTTCAAGAAGCGTTCTTCCGCTATCATCCAGGGCGCAGTATTTCTTTATCATACGCGGCGCCATATGGCAGTTTGAAAATATCTTCCTGCCCTTAAAACGATCTTCCTGAATCCTATGTGCACCCAGCACTCTTTCCCTTATCTTCTCCGAAGTTTCTTCCTCTTTCTCAATTGACAACTCCCTCACCGTAACGGGGGGCACCTCGATATGCATATCCATCCTGTCCAGGAGAGGTCCGGAGATCCTTGACCTGTGTTTTCTGATCTGCGAGCCGCTGCATATGCATGCCCTCCTGGAATCTCCCCAGTAACCGCAGGGACAGGGGTTCATTGCAGCGATGAGCATAAATTTTGCCGGGAAGGTTATCGAGTGTGTAACCCGTGAAATTGTCACATTACCATCCTCAAGTGGCTGCCGCAATGAATCAAGGACATTCCTTTTAAACTCAGGGAACTCATCGAGAAACAACACACCATTATGGGCAAGGCTGACCTCTCCGGGCTTCGGGATATGGCCTCCGCCTATCAAACCTGCATCCGAAATAGAATGGTGGGGCGCCCTGAAGGGACGTTCAAGAACAAGATACTTATCGGCATCAAGAAGACCGGCAATGCTGTGTATCTTCGTTGTTTCTATCGCTTCCTCGTAATGAAGCGGCGGCAGTATCGTCGGTATCCTCCGGGCAAGCATGGTCTTGCCTGAGCCGGGAGGTCCGATCATAAGGACATTATGACCTCCGCTTGCAGAGATCTCAAGGGCACGCTTTGCCTGCGCCTGACCTTTTATGTCGGAAAAATTTAATCCGGCATCGCTGGTGTGCTCGACTGCTGCATCTTCATTTCTTTGAAACTCCTTTAACTCCCCGTCCCCCAGGAAATGATGAACAATTTCGATAAGATGATTTGCTCCATATATTTTTAATCCCTTAATAATAGAAGCCTCGTTGCCATTCGCAAGGGGCGCTATCAGGCTTTTAACGCCTTCCCTGGCAGCGAGTATGGCTATAGGTAATATCCCTCTGATGCCTTTAATTCTTCCGTCAAGAGATAGCTCTCCGGTAATAAGGCAACCTCTCACTACTTCTTCCCTTATGATGCCCATTGAAATAAGTATGCCCATGGCTATGGGAAGATCAAAGGATGAACCTTCCTTTCTTACATCTGCCGGGGCAAGGTTGATCGTAATCCTGTCATTAGGGAACTCAAACCCGGCGTTCCTTATTGCTGCCCTGACCCTCTCTTTGCTTTCTTTGACTGATGTTTCCGGCAGACCTACAATATTAAAGGCAGGCAAACCGAATGATATATCGACCTCAACGTCTATTCTGATACCGTCTATACCATAAATTGTTGCAGTAGAAACCCTGGAAATCATACAACCCCCCTTGCTCTTTTACTGGGACACCCGCAAGCGGGCATCCGGTCGTCCCCTTTTCTTCCTTATGAACGTGGGATGTCCGCTCACTCGTGTTCGCTTGGACGTCCGCTTCACTGGTACGCAAATGCCTTCTACGTCCTACGTCCGAAGGAGCATAGGCGAATGAACGTCCTACGTCCTAATGCGTCCTACGGCTCAGTTGTTTCACTATTTCCCTCACTTCCTGCGCCCTGTCAATATCACAAACAAGCACACCATTCCCCGATGCAACAATGATCAGATTGTAAACCCCGATAGTCCCTACTTTTATACCATCACTGAATATTACACAATCTTTTGTGTCTATCTGTGTTACATCCCCCTTCGTATAATTCCCATTTTCATCAGGCTCAAATACCCTTGTAAGTGAAGACCATGCACCTATGTCATCCCAGGCAAACCTGGAAGGAATCATTAAGACATTCTCTGCCTTTTCCATAAGCCCGTAGTCTATAGATTTCTTCGGAAGGGTTTTAAAAATGAGGTTTACTTCTTCTTCCCGGTTCCCTCTATATGAGTCCTTAATCTGTAGAAGTCCGCTGTACAGGTCCGGCATATGCCTTTCGATACCCCTCATAACAGCATCGGCGCGCCATACAAAAATACCCCCGTTCCAGTAATAATTGCCCTCTGCTAAATATTCCATTGCCTTCTTCAAATCCGGCTTCTCTACATATCTGTTTACCTTGTAGCATGTTGAATCTTCTATAATATCGAGCCTCTCGTAGGCATGTATATAGCCGTATCCTGTTTCGGGCCTTGATGGTTTTATCCCTATCGTGACAAAATAATCCCCTATTGCCGCACATCTCACGCCCTCTAAAATAACATCTGCGAAACCGTCCACATCGGGAATATATTGGTCGGCAGGCAGGACAACCATCATAGCATCTTTATCTTGATTAAGCAGAAAAAGCGCTGAATAGCCTATACAGGGGGCGGTATCCCTTCCGGCCGGCTCAACGATAAAATTTCCCTCAGGCAACATGCCAAGCTGTTCCTTTGCCGTCTCGAGGTGCTCTTTGCCAATGACAACGAATATCCTGTCTAACGGTATTATTTTGGCGGCCCTTGCAACGGTAAGTTGTATCAGGCTCTTCTCGCCGATGATATTCAGGAATGGCTTGGGTACCAGATCTGTACTTATAGGCCAGAACCTCTCGCCCTTTCCTCCTGCCATAATGATGAAATATATGTGGTCAATTACTGTGGATTGCGGCATTCTGGAGGCTTCATCCCCGTAGAAACCAGGATTTGTGGATTTGGAAGACTTGTTCTTTGCCATATGTTGTCTCCTGCTTACTCCATATATGCTAAAATATTCGGCAATACGGCCGATGCCGAACCTTTCAAAAAATAATCGGTAATCGATGAAGTAAAAGTGGTTTCTTCAGGATTGATTTCAACTATTATTGCCCCTCCGGACTTTGATGTATGGGGTATCTCTGCTGCAGGGTATACCACGCCTGATGTCCCGATTATGAGCATCACCTTACATCTCTCTGCTTCTTCATTTGCCCTTATCATAGCCTCAAAAGGTATGCCTTCTCCGAAAAAAACCACATCGGGTTTTAAGGCCCTGTTACATTTCTCACATATCGGGTAAGGATATATTTCGACAATATTATGAGTAAGAGGAACTCTTTTAGAACAGCTTAAGCATATAAGCCATCTATGATTCCCATGATATTCTATAACGTTGCTGTTTCCTGCAATCTGATGAAGACCGTCGACATTTTGTGTTATAACCGCTTTTAAAAACCCTTTTTTTTCCAATTCGTTCAATGCAATATGTGCATGACTTGGTTTTGAATCCAGTATCACCCTGGACATCTCGTGAAGCATTACCCATACCTTTTCCGGTTTGCTATTAAAAGCCCTGATATGGGCATACTCAATGGGGTCATATTTTTCCCATAACCCCTGGCCCCCGCGGAATGCAGGGATACCGCTGTCTACAGAAATGCCTGCGCCGGTAAAGGCAACTGCATATCCTCTCTCCTTGATAATGTCCGCTACCTTGCGATATTCATCCATGTTTTTCTCTTATTAAACCGTTTAAATTATCCGGATCATTTATAAGGTTTATGAGGTCTTCCAACCCTTATTTATATCCCGAAAGGCAGGTAGGATATTGAAACCGTCTGCCTTTTTTATCGCCCTCTTTACAGCCTCTGCAATAACAAATTCACTCAACACACCGACTCTGTTGATATCGGCTTCCATTTTGCCCATTGAAAGGGCAAAAATAAGATCCCCGTCAAAGGTAGTGTGAACAGGGCTTATAGTTTTTATCAACCCGCATTGGGATATTTGCGCAACCTTAGTGATGTCCCTCTTGTTAAAACGGGCATTTGTGGCAACAACGCCAAGCGTTGTATTAATAAGACCGAACTGCTTCTTTACAAAGCCTTTTTTGAGGGAATCTGATGTATGAGCAAATTCGAGACTTTCCTCCGAAGCCCGTGCGCCTGCTATAACCTTTCCGGTAATGTTGTCTATAATATCGCCAAAGGCATTAACGACTACAAGGGCTCCGACAATCAGACCGTCGGGCATCACGATGCTGCTCGTCCCGATACCTCCCTTCATTGCCCTTGCGACTTCAAATAGTTTTCCTACTGTAGCGCCTGTGCCTGCGCCTACACTCCCTTCTTCAACGGTATCCTTCGCATTTACACATGCTTCATAGCCCATTGACGACGTCGGTCTTACCTTTGCATCCCCGAAAAAGAGGTCAAATATAACAGCAGCCGGGATGATAGGGATCCTGGCTATACCTACATCAAAACCGATATCCTTTTCTTCGAGAAATTTCATGACCCCTGTTGCGGCGTCAAGGCCAAAAGAGCTTCCTCCGCATAAAAGGATCGCATGTACCTGTTCTACGATATGGCTCAAGTTGAGCGAGTCAACCTGCCTTGTACCTGAAGCGCTTCCCCTGACATCCAGCCCGCAGACTGCGCCTTCTTCGCATAGAACTACCGTACACCCGGTGTATCCGGTAAAATCAGATGCATGACCAACCAGAATGCCGCTTACATCTGTAATTGCATTGAGCATGTAGAACCTCTCTTAATGGAAAAACTGCTTTTATTTGTGTAAAAATGCATTCAGCTTTTCTGTTTTTGTATCGTTTTCATTTTTCATATCATCTTTCATTTTTTCAAGCATTTCCCTTATCTCATCATGCTTGATGGAAAGTATCTCGCATGCAAGAATTGCAGCATTTCTCGAAGCATTAATGCCTACTGTGGCTACCGGTATTCCCTTCGGCATCTGAACAATCGACATGAGTGCGTCTACTCCATTCAGGGCCCCGCCGCCGACAGGCACGCCGATAACAGGCAACGTTGTATGAGCCGCCAGCACACCTGGAAGATGAGCCGCCATACCGGCTATGGCAATAATAACTTCCACCCCGTTCTTCCTTGCTTTCTTTGCATATTCAACAGTTTTTTCAGGGTTGCGGTGTGCAGATGATATATCTATTTTAAAAGACACACCCGTTTCTCTTAAGAAATTTACCCCATCCTCTGTCACAGAAAGATCACTTTCACTTCCAATAAGGATTAGTATTTTCGGTTTTTCCATATGAACCCCTTAAAGCAGCATTAGGCATACAGCGGTCGGTTTATTTATATTATATTGAACGCTTGCAGCCGACATTTAATAACGTATTAAAATAAAATCATACATTAAACCGTTTTTTTTTACCATAGCTTTCATAGATATTGCAGATTCTCCCATTAAATTTTACAATAACGGCGGGATGGACATAAAGAACTTTATCGGAAAAACTCCGCTTTTTAAAGGATTGACAGAGAGACAACTCAAGGAGTTATCCACTATAGGACTGGACTGCACATTCAAAAAAGGTCAGACAGTCTTTTCTGACGGTGATGATGCAAACGGTTTTCATGTGCTGCAATCCGGGCGTGTTAAAATCTTTAAACTCTCTTACGAAGGAAGGGAGCAGATTTTGCATATTATCGTTCCCGGTGAACCCTTCGGAGAAGCGCCGGTCTTTGCCGGCGAAAGGTTTCCTGCATACGCTGAAGCCCTGGAAGACAGCGGGACGATCTTTTTCCCAAGGTCGTCATTTATTGAATTAATTAACAAAGATCCTCTTATTGCCATGAATATGCTGGCCATTTTATCGCAAAGATTAAAACGATTCACACAGCTTGTGGAGAACCTCTCCCTCAAAGAGGTGCCGCAGAGACTTGCAGCCTATTTATTGTATTCAATCGAAACTAAAGAAGATCATGATAATTTTGAACTGAATATCGCAAAGGGTCAACTGGCAAGCATCCTCGGCACTATCCCTGAAACGCTCTCACGCATTTTAAGTAAAATGGTCAATCAGAATCTTATACGGGTCCAGGGACGCACAATCAAACTTATCAACAAAAAAGGGCTTGAAGAACTTTCGTCAGGGGAAAGGGTACTGTCTTAGCCCCACCGCGATAGTGGGTGATACAGTTGCAAGCAGAATCTGCCTGACAGCATTGCCTTCAGAGACGGCAATTTGAAGAAAAAGAGGTTGCGGCAATATCAGGCAGTTACTTCAGGATTCGCCCTTTTTTGTGAGCATTTCTTCAAACCACTTTATTCTGTCATGCGCCTTTTTCAGAAAATCTGATGCAGGCTCATGCCCAGGGTCTTTCGGAAATATTTCCAGGGTCAAAAATCCGCCGTATGTTTCCAGAGGAAAGTTATTTTTAACAATATCCCATCGGATGATCCCCTCTTTCGGAAGCCAGTGTCTGTCAAGCAATCCATCATTATCTGAAATGTGTGTTGCAAAAAGCAGATGTCCCCATTGTGCAAGAAGCAACCCCGGTTGAGGGCTGTACAGAAAATCATGGGAGCTGTCATAGCACATACCCAAATAGGTAGAATGAATGCCGGAGAAAATGTAATCGAGATACTCCGGTTTCTGTGTATTTTCGATTGCTATTCTGACATTTGAATCTTCGGCGTATTTCAATAAGTATTCCAGTGCTTCAAGCCCGTAGTGGTTGGGCGGCAGGGGCTGTTCACCCCTACTCCTGCTTACATGTATGACAAGCATGGGTAAACGATGTTTTTTACAGTAGTCAATATATGATGAATATTCTTTTTTTATTTCCCTTCTGCTTTGTTCCGACTCCGACCACAAATCATTGCATCTGCCATCCGGGGCATGAGCGTATTCTGCGAATAATCCCTTTGATCTTACCATCTCGGGCATTAAGTCTTCTTCTTTGCTTTTTACAAGTTCCTCTTCTTCTCCAAGCCCGATAGATGTTACCTCAAAACCTGCGTTTTTTATTGTATTGAGCCTTTCATCAAAGGACAGTGCATATCCGAAGTATGAATAAATGCCGACATTTTTCATAGGTGCGCTCCGACAAAGCTATTGGTTCTTTCGCGGTATCGTATTCTCCCACTTTTTTTCCCGGACCAGCTTCTTGGATTCGAACAGTTGCCGGGTTGTTGTCAGGTAGAAGTTTTTCTCGTCCGAGGTCATACGGAATTTTACATTAAGGCCGAGCTCCCGACCCGGCGGCCTGATGGAATAATTTGTCACAGTCTCGTAAGTTGCATGGGCAGGGTCCTTATCATTCACTTTCCAGGTGTTCTTTTCCTGCATGTGGTATCTGGTGTCACGAATTGTCATCCTTTGATTGATTCCGCAGGAATAAATCGCCGCGCCCGTTTCCGGGTTGTAATCTATATTCGAGCTTTTTCCCTCGTCCTCCTCCTCGTACGATGCGTCAGGCGGCCATTCCTCTTTCTCGGGCTTGGGGAGATCGCAGGTTTGTGTCAGGGTGTTTTTTTGGACGACGGGCAATTCGATGCTCGTATCTGGTCCCGGATAAAGTTTTGTTGCGCCTTTGTAAGGAGTTGGCCAGGCCATGGGAAACTGGGCATTGCTTATGGACAGGCGGATTTTATGTTTCGGCCTGAATCGCCAGGTCGTTAAATGAATCTCAGCGGAAAGTTTGGTCTTCTGGCCCGGAACCAGGGGAGACTGCTTCAGGCGTGATTCCCGGTCAGCCGGGTTGATGAGTGTCCCGCTGACCAGCGACACCTTTCCATCCGGCCAGACATCCTCCAGTCGGACCGACCATTGGTAAAGCGGGGCATCCGCCGAAACAGTCAGGTTGACCCTGGGAAGACCTATGATCTCGACGGATTCTTTCAGCGGTTCGGAATCGAATACCAGACTGCTTTCATCGTCAAAGGACATGTCTCCGCTCGTCTCTCCCCACCATCCGTGGATGCTGGTGCCGGCACCGGCCTTATAGACGAGATTGTAAGGTTTGGCATTGCCCGGAGCCGAAGAGAACAGCTTCTGACTTTCTCCGGGGTAGAACAGATGCTCTTTAATCCCCCCGATAGGCCAATTACCGCACCGCCACTCTCCGGGAGTGGTGGTAATGTCTTCAGAAGGCGGAACAGCATCCCGCATATAGACCATGAAACGGGGTTCCTTCATGATGCCGTTATTGATTCCCTTCAGCCAGTAGTCCCACCAGCGTAATGCCTTTCTTCTCCATTCATAGTTTGGCCCCGGTGTTCCTGTGTGGGGCCATTCGTGTTTCCAGGGGCCGATATCCGCTTTAACCTGTTTGTTGGGTGAATTGAGTAACCGGACAACAGTGTCGCGGTATCCGTCAAGGAGTCCTCCGATTATGTAAACGGGGATTTCGACACCTGCTTGGAATCTTGCGGACTCTTTGCGCCAGAAAGGACCGTCGGAAAGGTTTTCCTTCCATTTGAAATGCCAGGGGGGCTGGTTAAAACGATTTTCAAAAAACTCCGGAGTAAAGGCGTATCTTTTTGTGTCCGGGAGGGCATTGTAGGTGTCTATCATTGCTTCCCAGACATCCGTATGCATTACGCCGTCAATGAAATGGACATCCTGATAGTAGAGGTCATCCGAAGCGTGCGCTATGAGTATGGCTTTGAGTGCCGGTGGTTTGCGCATGGCCGTCATAAGTGAATTGAATGCGCCCCAGGAGAGACCGTACATACCTACATTGCCGTTTGACCATTCTTTCCCGGAGAGCTGATTGATGATTTCCACACAGTCTGAGATCTCATGTTCCGAATATTCCGCCTCAGGAATCACCCCCTCGCTGTCGCCTGTGCCGCGGAGATCCACTTTTGCCACCAGGTATCCTTGCCGGGCAAAAAAAGCGCCCACAGGATAATCCCAGGACAAATAGCACAGATCATCCTTTCGATACCCGTTCATTTCAAAGAAAACCGGAAATTTTTCTCCTGATTTCTTTGCTGTCGGTTTCCAATAGGAGACTGCCAATTTGACGCCGTCAGGCATTCTAAGGAACCCTTTTTCCACTGTAAATTGATATCCTCCTGGAACAAGGGATGTATCAGCCTCATCGCCGGTTTCGTCCTCGCTCTCCGATTGAGCTGCTGACATAAAAGGACTTCCGAAGGGGGTTAGGAGTATGATGCAAAATAATGAAAGAACGAAGAATATTGAAAGGTATTTTTTCATGTCCGCTCCTTTATTTTGAATTGGAATTATATCTCAATAACCATATCGTCTACAGATGCAATGGTGTCAGGAAATATCTTCCGTGCAACCTCCTGCGCATTTTTTCTATCTTCAATGGTCTTGTATAGTTCTGCATCGAAGTGAGCAAGTGCCAATCTTTTTGCTCCGGATTCTTTTGCTATTCTTGCTGCTGTTTCAGGGTTCAGGTGCGGCCAGTAGGCATTCTCCTGTCCTGACTGAAAGGCACATTCGGTAATAAGGAGATCGGAGCTTTCTGCAAGCTTCACTGCATTGTCGCAGTATCCCGTATCACCACAAAAGGCAATAATCTTATTATCAACCTCAAACCGATATCCAAGTGTAAGCGATTTGTGCAGAAGAGGGAGACTTACAACTGAAAACGGGAGCCGATCCTTCTGTAAGGGAAGCTCGACAAATTGTGTAGTAAACTGAAAATCTTGTATTGGTGCCGTAAATGGAGCATCAAGCATTTTTCCTAATATGGAGGCAATGCCTTCCTGTCCGCATATCCATAAACCCTGTTGAAAGTTGTATTTGCAGATAGTGTGGAGACCGATAATATGATCGAAATGGAAATGACTTAAAAAGAGATAGGCCGGTTTATTGAAATCGACATAACCGTCCAGTTTTGCGATACCATTGCCTGCATCAAGAATAATGGTATAATAGGGTGTGTCGACAAGGATGCAGATCGTGTTTCCTGTATCAGTATCATACCAGCCGTTCGTACCCAGAAAGACAACTTTTGGCATTGCAGATCCTTTACAATATGATTATCTTCGTCTCGTTTAGCCGTTAAACTACCCCGTTATATTTTTAAGTTCTTCAATCCGTTCTTTGAAAACTCTTTCTCGTATTTTTGTGCAAAGGGCTGTCCTTTAACGAAACTCTCTTCCTCTGACATCTTTTCTACCGGTTTTCTTCCATATTCATTCTCCATATCGCGTCTGGCAAGATTAAATATGAGTTTCTCCCAGAAGATGTTATCATCGTAACTCTGGATATATTCAATAATTTCTTCGTCTTCTTCAAGCTTTTCGGAAGGGTAATATATTTTTTCCGTTTCATCATACTCCACCAGATGTTCAAGGCCAACGTTCTTTGCAAATGAGAAGATGTATTCTTCCATGGCAGTAAATTCGTTGTCTTCAGACTCATCTACTGCATTGACTATGCCGTTGCCCATGTAGACAATCTTTAACAAGGTTTTGTATTGTTCTTTTGTAAAATTGATTTTCATATAGCTCTCTCTTATTTTATTTAACGACAATATTATCTATTGAAACATTAATCGATATCTCTGAGCAAGTTTTTCGATTCAATTTTACGAATAAACTATAACAAAAATATCTCGGTACTTGCCGCTGTTTAATTTTCCGCTAAATGATTGATTTTTCTTAAATCTTTGATACAATTAAATTATAAATACTTTTGTGGGGAAACATGGGTTTTATAAAGAAAACATACCACATTTTCATTTTTCTCTTTTTTTCTTTTATAGCTGTTTCAATCTTTTTCGGGGGAGATATTCTTCGTCAGGCTGGGGAGACAATAGGAACCGGTCTTTTTGAAAGCCTGGCAGATAAAGCAGATTCAATAAAATACAGAGTTGATACGGCTGTCGGAAAGATAGATAAAGTACAGCAAGACAGAGAAAAGAAGGGTGCTGAGATGGCCAGAAAGCTGAAGGATTACAAGAAGGACAATGAAGATATTCTAAAAGGCAAAGACTGACAAAATCCTATTCTTCCATTGCTTGTCAATCAATTTCAAGTTTTTCCTCCTCATACTTTGCTGTATTTAAAGGTAATGTTTACCGGTACGTGTATCCCCCTATTTATGTCGTGCCTTGCATCGCCTTTATTTGATTTTTACCCCCATTTTTGATATAAATTATCAATATATAATGAGGAATCTCATCTTAAAGGTATGGAGAGGAGAAGCGAAATATTTGAAATGGTTTCTGTACCCCCTGCTTTTCTTCTTGTCTGGTTTGTATAAACTTTGTCTTAAACTGAGGACAGCGTTGTATGATATGGGCATGATAAAGACGAAAGAAGTGTCCATCCCTGTAGTAAGCATCGGCAATATAACCCTTGGGGGCACCGGTAAGACGCCGGTTGTTGAGAGGCTTTCGATGAAGTTGAAAGAGTCAGGGCTGAATCCGGGTATTGCAACAAGGGGATACAAGAGGGAAAGGGGCGGTATGTTTTGTGTGGATGTTAAAAACGACACCGCAAAAGAGGTAGGGGATGAGGCCTTCATGCTTGCAAAAAAGACACAAATCCCGGTATTCGTTGGCGCTGACAGGGCAGAGGCGATAGGCCAGGGTATAAGGGATTTACGGATAGACGTCGCGCTCCTTGATGATGGTTTTCAATTGAAAAATATTAAAAAGGATATGGACATACTTATTCTTAACGGCAGGGAAGGCGGAAATAATGGATTGTTCCCTCTTGGTCCTTACAGGGAGCCCACTGAAAGAATAAAGGATGCAGATGTGATTATTATAAATAAGGGTGATATGAACGGTGAAATTGGACAATACGGCGAAGGTATTCCGGTTTTCCGGGCTCAATATAAACCGGCATATCTATACAACATCAAGATGAATCTTATTGCCCACTATAATTTTTTAAAGGGCAGAAATGTGCTTGCCTTCGCAGGCCTGGGCGACAACCGGTCCTTTTTTGACCTGCTTAAGGCAATGGGAGTTCATGTTTTGCATGAAATATCGTATCCTGACCATTATGCGTATAAAAGAAGAGATATGGAAAGACTCCTGTCTGTTAAGGATGTGGAGGCTTTTGTTACCACAGAAAAGGATGCTGTAAAGATCGTCCATACGGATATACCTGAAAACCTTTTCTACCTGGCAATAGAGATGGTAATCGAGCGCGAGCAGGAGTTTATAGATTGCATTATTAAAAAAATAGAAGATAAGAAAATAGTTCACAATTGACAGCACAGGGTCAAAAAGGAGAAGTCATGTCAGAAAGAGTAATGATTTTTGATACCACATTGAGAGATGGAGAACAGTCTCCGGGAAACACGATGAACACACAGGAAAAACTCAGGGTAGCCAGACAACTTGAGATTCTGGGTGTCGATATTATTGAAGCTGGTTTTCCTATAGCCTCGGATGGCGATTTTGATGCAGTAAGACAGATTGCCGGCATTATCAAAAACTGCGAGGTAGCAGGTCTTGCGCGGGCAAACAATGGAGACATTGACCGGGCCTGGGAAGCAATAAAAAATGCGAGCATGCCCCGGATACATACCTTTATTTCAACCTCAGACATACATCTCAAGCATCAATTCAAGAAGACCAGGGATGAAATTTTAAAGATAGCAGTAGATGCCGTAAAAAGGGCAAAGAAATATACCGAAAATGTTGAATTCTCTGCCATGGATGCAACCAGAAGCGACTGGGATTACCTGTGCTGTATAGTAGCCGAGGTTATCGATGCAGGGGCTGTTACCGTTAATATCCCGGATACGGTAGGCTACGCTGTGCCTCAGGAATTCGGCAAACTTATACGCTACATTAAAGAGCATGTACCCAACATAGACCGGGCCGTTATCAGTATACACTGTCATAATGATCTCGGACTTGCCGTTGCAAACTCCATTGCGGCAATAGAAAATGGTGCGCGCCAGATAGAGTGCACGATCAACGGCATCGGCGAACGGGCAGGAAACGCATCAATGGAAGAGATTGCCATGATCCTCCGTACACGAAAAGACGCATTTTCCTTAGAAACACGGATCGTCACCGAGAAGATATATCCTGCGAGCAGGCTTATAACTTCTATTACAGGCGTTTCCGTTCAACCTAATAAGGCAATAGTCGGCGCCAATGCCTTTGCCCATGAATCAGGCATTCATCAGGACGGCCTTTTGAAGGCAAAACTTACATATGAGATTATGACCCCCGAGTCTGTGGGCATAGCAAAAAGCTCCCTTGTCCTCGGCAAACACTCCGGCAGGCACGCATTCCGGGAGAGGATTGAAGGGCTTGGTTATACACTGGACGAAAAAGAGCTCAATGTTACCTTTAAAAGGTTTAAGACACTCTCCGACATGAAAAAATATGTCTACGATGAAGACATTGAAATGATTATCATGGATGAAATATACAAAATCCCTGAGAAATACAGGCTTGTATACCTGAATGTGAGTTGTGGCAACACAACTATCCCTACAGCTACGGTGAAGCTTGAAATTGACGGGAATGTTTTTCAGGATGTGGGTGTAGGGGATGGGCCTGTTGACGCCACATACAAGATTATCAAAAAGATGGTAAAAACAAACAGCAAGCTTGTAAAATTTTCTGTTAATTCCATAACGAAAGACATGGATGCCCAGGGTGATGTATTCGTGAAGCTTGAAGAAAAAGGACTTATTTCCATCGGGAAAGGCGCTGATACGGACATTATTGTGGCAAGCGCAAAGGCATACATCAACGCACTGAACAGGCTTGAGTATATTAAAACAAAAAAAGTTGAGGTGAAGTAGTATGGGTATGACGATTACGGAAAAGATACTTGCATCACATGCAGGGAAGGCTTATGTGGAGCCGGGAGAAATTATCGATGCAGAAATTGACCTTGCCCTTGCCAATGATATAACAGCACCCTTATCACTTGAAGAGTTCGAAAAAGTAGGCGCTACGAAGGTTTTTGACAATGATAAGGTGGTCTTTGTCCTTGACCACTTCACGCCGAACAAGGATATACTGTCAGCAGAAAACTGCAAGAAGATCAGGGAGTTTTCAATAAAGCACAGCATCACCCATTTCTATGAAGGTGGGCAATGCGGCGTAGAGCATGCCCTGCTCCCTGAAGCAGGCCTCGTGCTTCCCGGTGATCTGGTGATAGGGGCTGATAGTCATACCTGCACATATGGGGCCCTTGGTGCCTTTGCAACAGGGATGGGCAGCACCGATATTACCTACGGTATGGTTACCGGCCGTACCTGGTTAAAGGTCCCTGAAAATATCAAGTTTATATGTCATGGAAAATGGCAGGAGTGGGTTACCGGAAAAGACCTTATCCTCCATATAATAGGAAAGATAGGGGTGGATGGCGCCCTCTATGCGTCTATGGAGTTTGACGGCGAGGCAATTGCAGCCCTTTCCATGGATTCACGCTTTACAATCGCTAACATGGCTATTGAGGCAGGCGGAAAGAATGGAATATTCAAGGTAGATGAAAAGACACTTGAATATGTAAAGGAGAGAAGCATGAGGCCCTATAGGGTTTTTGAGAGCGATAAAGATGCAAAATACAGGGAAGTTTATGAGATTGATGCAGGCAGCATCGGTCTCAACGTTGCCTGCCCGTCGCTGCCTTCCAATGTTAAAAACGTGGATGAGTTGAAAGGCGTACATGTTGATCAGGTAATAATTGGTTCATGTACAAACGGGCGTATTGAAGACCTGGAGATTGCGGCCCGGATATTAAAAGGAAGAAAAACGGCAAAGCATACGAGGTGCATTGTTATACCTGCCACACCGAAGATATATGCGGAAGCCTTAAAGCGCGGGTTTTTTGAGGTTTTTCTTGAGGCGGAATGTATTATATCGCCTCCGACATGCGGTCCATGCCTTGGCGGACATATGGGCATACTTGCAAAAGGCGAAAGGGCAGTGGCAACAACAAATAGAAATTTTATCGGAAGGATGGGGCATCCCGAAAGTGAGGTTTATCTTTCAGGTCCTGCAGTCGCTGCGGCAAGCGCTATCAAAGGCGAGATTGCACATCCACGGGAGGTCTTATGATACTCAAAGGAAGGGTATGGAAGTTTGGAGACAATATTGATACGGATATTATCATACCGGCACGATACCTTGCGATAACCGATCCGAAGGCGCTGGGAGAGCATTGTATGGAACCGCTGGCGCCGTTATTTCACAAAGAAGTAAAACCGGGAGACATCATTGTCGGCGGATTCAATTTCGGATGTGGCTCATCAAGGGAACATGCGCCTATCGCCATTTCCGCCCTCGGTATTTCTCTTATTATTGCAAAGAGTTTCGCACGTATTTTTTACAGAAACGGTTTCAACAAAGGGCTCGCGCTTCTGGAGGCAAACATAGCAGGGGATGTTGAAGACGGGGAGATTATAGAGGTTGACCTCTCTTCAGGGGTCATAACATGGAAGGATAAAGAAGCCAAGGCAAAACCGATTCCGCCTTTCATGGAAGAACTTATCAATGCAGGCGGATTAATAAACTATCTGAAAAAAAACCTGGAGGAGGGTAAACATGAAAGCATATAATCTAGCTGTTGTCGGAGCAACAGGTGCTGTAGGAAATGAAATGATTGCAACACTTGAGCAGAGAAAATTTCCTGTAAAGAAACTGACGCTTCTTGCCTCAGCGAGGAGCATAGGAAAAACATTGACATACAAAGGGGAAGAAATACCGGTTGATGAATTGACAGAAAATTCCTTTAAGGGCATTGATATAGGATTATTTTCACCTGGAGGTTCGGTAAGCGCGAAGTTTGCGCCTATTGCCGCGGCAGCCGGATGCGTTGTCATAGACAATACGGCCGCCTTCAGGATGGACCCTGATGTCCCGCTTATTGTACCTGAAGTCAACGCCCATGCAATAAAGGATTATAAAAAAAGGGGGATTATTTCAAACCCCAATTGCTCAACAATTCAGATGGTTGTGGTATTGAAACCGCTCCATGACGCGGCAAAAATAAAACGGGTTGTAGTCTCCACTTATCAGGCTGTTTCCGGCACAGGAAAAAAGGCAATTGATGAGCTTGAAAAGCAGATACTTGCCATCTATAACGGCAAAGATGTTGAGAACAAAGTGTACCCCTATCAGATAGCCTTTAACTGCCTGCCCCATATAGACGTTTTTCTTGAAAACGGCTATACCAAAGAAGAGATGAAAATGGTTAACGAAACAAAAAAAATTATGGAAGATAACAGTATTCAGGTTACCGCAACCACGGTAAGGGTGCCTGTCTTCTATGGACATTCGGAATCCGTAAATATTGAATTTGAAAAGCCCATAAGTCCTGACGAGGCGAGGAAGATATTGAAAAAGGCACCGGGTGTAAAGGTAGTGGATGACCCTTCAAAAAATAAATATCCCCTTGCAATACACGCGGCAGGCAAAGACGATACCTTTGTGGGAAGAATACGTAGCGATGAATCCATCCCCTATGGGTTGAACATGTGGATTGTTGCGGACAATATCAGGAAGGGCGCTGCCCTCAATGCCGTGCAGATTGCCGAGGTACTTATAGGGAAGTATTTATAAAAGTGAAAAATGAAAAGGTGGAAAGTGAAAGGTGAAAAGAGATGAGCGATGAGTAAAGGGCGGAACAAAGAGGTTTTTCCAGATAAAAAGACAGCGTCTTTGCTGAATTTCTGTGATATTATGTGCGTATACGCACAGATGCCGAGGGATACGGCAGTAGACGGTGCAGGTAGTTGCAGGACCTTTGTTGCGTTATATTGTGATATAAAAAAATCCTTAGTTCATAAGAACATGCCCTGTATGCAGAAGGTCATGCGGGGACAGGACGATGAGAGTGAAAATAATACCGCGAAAAAACAAGTAGATAAGAGGAGGTCATAATGAAAAAGGCATTTATGTACATTGCTGTTATTTTTGTTGTTTTCAGTCTATCAGGCTGCGGCTACAATACTATGCAGGCCAACGAAGAGGCAGTAAAGGCTGCATGGGGGGATGTTGAGGCGTCATACCAGAGAAGAAGTGACCTGATTCCTAATCTTGTTGAAGTTGTCAAAGGCTATGCAAAGCATGAAAAGGATACGCTTCAGGCTGTTACAGAGGCAAGGGCAAAAGTAGGAAGCATGCAGGTCTCAAAAGATATGGTCGGCGATCCTAAAACCATGGCTCAGTTTCAGGCTGCACAGGGGGCTATGAGCAGCGCGCTCTCAAGACTCATGGTAGTTGTTGAAAAATATCCGGACCTGAAGGCAAATCAGAATTTTATGGATCTCCAGCACCAGCTTGAAGGCACGGAAAACAGGATAAATGTGGCCAGGGTGAGGTATAATAAGAGTGTACAGACATTCAATACATCCATACGGATATTCCCGAACAGTATGACAAACAGTATGCTGCTCCACCTGACACCCAAAGAGGCTTTTAAAGCAGAGGCAGGTGCGGAAAAAGCACCGGCAGTGAAGTTTTAAGGGCAGTGAATAGTAGATGGGTGAATAGTGAAAAGAACTGAAATGATTAGGAAGTTCCTTTTTAAAATACTATTATTTTTTTTGTTTCTTACTATTCAATATTCAATATTCAATATTCACTGTTTTGCCCTCGATGTTCCACCTCTTAAAGGTTATGTAAACGACTACGCGAATATGATCTCTGCTTCCGCACTTACTCAGATCGAGGCGGAGCTTAAAGCCTTTGAGCAGTCCGATTCAACGCAGGTTGTCATACTTACGATCCCGTCACTTGAGGGGGAGGTGCTGGAAGAGTATTCCATCAAAGTTGGAGAAACCTGGAAAATCGGTCAGAAAGGCAAGGACAACGGCATTATTTTTCTTGTTTCGAATCAGGACAGGAAGATCCGTATTGAATTAGGTCGGGGTCTGGAAGGCAAACTTACCGACATGACTGCGGGAAGGATTATTGATCTGGTAGTAAAACCAAGGTTTAAAAGAGGGGATTTTGACGGAGGATTTACCGCCGGAATACACTCCCTGATTGATGCAACACGGGGAGAGTTTAAGGCTGAAACCAGAACATCTCCTGCAAGGAAGAAAGGCATTTCCTCTTAT
Source organism: Pseudomonadota bacterium (assembly GCA_026388255.1). Lineage (NCBI taxonomy): Bacteria > Pseudomonadati > Pseudomonadota > Pseudomonadota bacterium. Next base: position 22,999 of record JAPLKC010000041.1, read on the forward strand.
TTCACAATTTTGTTTTTTGCCGGTGTTGTCCTGCTTTTTCTCGGCAGGACCTCAAAGGTCCTGGGGGGTACAGCCGGTGCTCTTGGATTGCCTGCTGTTCTATATCTGTTCTTCGGTGCCCCGTTGATACTGATTGTGATCTTTGGCCTATTAGGTTTGGCAATGGGCATCTTTTTGCCGGTTTTATTCTCTGCCGGTGGAGGCCATGGTGGCGACTGGTGGTTTGGCGGAGGAGGTTGGGGAAGCGGTGGCGGCGGTAGCGATTCAGGTGGAGGTTTCGACGGAGGCGGTGGCGGTGACTTCGGCGGTGGCGGCGGTTCAGGAGACTGGTAGTTTTTTGTAATTTTGGATTTTTAATTAAGAGGAAATGATAAAAACCGGAGTTTGAATTACTATGAGTATTAAACATCACATAAATTCGGATAAGTTTTTTTCTAAAGAAGAAAGGGAGCTTATTAAAAAAGCGACCGTTGATGTCGAATCCCGCACAATAGGGGAGATAGCTGTCATGGTTGTTGACCACAGTGGTTTGTATAGAGAGGCGGAAATCATCGGCAGCGTATTTTCAGGCAGCCTCATCTCTCTTATTGGAACGGAGATACTCTTCCATGTGTCGGAAACAGTGGCTGAATTTTTCTTCCATTCAACAATGTGGCTTTTTATCCCTCTCGCTGTTGTACTTTTCTTCCCCTTTAAAGTTTTATTCAAATCAATACCCTCTCTTAAATTTGTCTTTGTGGGTAAAAAGAGGAAGGAAGGGGCAGTAAAAGAGAGAGCTTTGCGGGCTTTTTATGAGAAAGGCCTGTATAAAACAAAGCAGAATACAGGGGTACTTTTCTTCCTTTCTTTGCTCGAAAGAAAGGTCTGGGTGCTTGCAGATAAAGGCATTCATGGAAAGATCCATCAGAAGACCTTAAACAGATTTGCCAATATTGTTTCAAAAGGCATAAAAGATGGGCATGCCTGTGATGCTCTCTGCGAAGCCATTATGGAAGCAGGGGAACTGCTTACAAAACATTTTCCTGCCATTGCCGGAGATGTTGATGAATTACCCGATGATGTCATGTTTGATTCGGGAAGAGAAACAGAATAAACAATTGGTTTTA